>JAFOTA010000261.1 GCA_017421145.1 Treponema sp. | reverse complement strand
CAGATTTGAAATCCTTTATGCCCGAAACATGGTCAAAGTGTCCGTGCGTGAGGATTACGGCTACAGGGTTCAGATTTTTTTCCTTAAGGCGTTTTACGACTGAAAATCTGTCTTCGCTGTAAAGACAGTCTGCGGGATCCACGACAAAGACATCGTTTCCACAAAGCGGAACTATGTAGCTGTTCACATAGAGCGGTCCCGTTGCGATTAAATCAATTTTCATAAGTCCTCCCACAAAAAAAATACCGGCGATGCAAAACAAACTCACACCGCCGGCACATTTTCTTCTATTATCTAAAGTGTTTTAGAGATGCCTTTTACTGCTGATTGTTGAAGCGTGACTTCACCTGTCCGTCATCTGTCGTCTCAAAAAACGGCTTGATGTTTTCGTCGCTTGCAGATCCTGATGAAACAGAACTCTGGCGGGCTGCAAATTCGCTCTGCTCAGCTGCAATCTTTGCGGCTTCCGATGACTGTGATTCATCAGCATGTGCCGTGTTTGTCACGTTCTCAGGAATCGGGTCGTTGTTGATTCCAGGCTCTTCAGCTGATGTGCTTTCTGCAGAAACCTGATCTCCGTCCTCATCTCCGGTCTTGCGTGAATAACCCACGGTAAGCTTTCTTCCCCTGTAATCATATCCGTTCAGGGCTGCTATAATCTTTTCGCAATCTTCAGCATAAAGCTGTACAAAAGAATAGCTTGTCAAAACCTTGATTTCACCGATGCGCTCACGTTCAAGGCCGCCAACAGAAATCAAAAGGCCGAGCAAATCCCTTGGGAAAACACGGCGGTTGCGTCCGATGCTGATGAAAACTGACTTTGCCACAGACGGATCTATAGTGACTCTCGGTGCGCGTGTCCTTTCATCATGCTCCATATTATCACGTACAGGGCGGCTGTCTGTTCTAAGAGGACGGTCAGTGCGTTCGATTCTATCTCTTGAATGGAAACGGCTGTTCCTGTCTTTTGAAGCGAAGCGGTCACGGTCATAAACACGGTGTCCGCCCATGGCTCTTTTTGCAAGCAACGCCACCACATACTTTCTCTTTGAAAAAGGAATGTTCTTCTTGAACAGCTTGTAAGTAGCCGTCAGAGCATCGATTTCAGCATCAGATGCAGAATCCAATCCTTTCAGTGCCTCGTCAAAAAAAGAAGCAACCTGCTCTTCATTGATAGCATTACGATTGTATGCCATAAAAAACTCCTTGTTCCTGGATCCTAAATCTCAGGATATAAAAAATATGATTAAATCTGTTCGGAAATGCATGATGTAAATCCCGGACCGTTTTTCTTAAATCCAAACTGCTCAAAAGTCAATCTAAAGGTCTCCGGGACAAGCATTCCCGATGCATAACAAAAATGAATTCCCCGGTCTGTCAAAGAGGCAAGGCTTTTTGAAAGCAACATTCTACCTATGCCCAGTCCCCGGTAATTCTGAGCGACGAAGAAATCCGTAATGATTACGCTTCCTTCTGATTCCGGCAGGCAATTTGAAAACAAGAGGCATCCGGCAAATTCCCCGGACTGCGTTCTACAGACAAAACCTGATTTTTCTGCAGGCTCAGCCATAGTGGAATGACGCTTAAACAAAAAAAGCTCCGTCATGTCCAATTCTGAATCACCTTGCGCCAGCATTTCTATTCCGCGTTCCACGTCAAGACCGGACGTTTCGAAATCATAATCGGAAAAAATAAAGTCAGCGGCCAAAAGCTCATCCGTCTCCTGATTTTCATCCGAAAATTCTTCCGCAAGCTTTTCAAGTCCCCATGATTCACGCAGACTGTCGTACCATTCGATAACGCGCTTTTTCATTCTGTCGTTTTTAAACAAAAACCAACGGTGCTCTATCTCAGGGTACTTCTTTAAAACATTCTTAAAATTCCTGAACACCCCCCTTCCACCTGAAAGCGCTTCACGCAAATCATGGTGCGCCTCCGGTGCATGCAGATTTTTTGTGAAATCTTCCATCAGCTCAAAACCGTCATCGCTTTTCCAATGAGGCAGCTCATAGAAATCTTCTTCATTCACGTCGTCTTCAAGCCCGGCTTCATCCATCATTTCCCTGGACGCAACGGATTTGTTCTTTGAATCAAAAAACCATTCGCCGCCCTGGTCTTCCATAGAGAAAATTATGTCGTCAATGATAGTGTCCGTAAGCTCGAAAAACATGTCCAGCCCTAGTTCAGCTCAGATCTCTTTGATATGACCCTGCTGATAAGACCATAGTTCTTTGCCTCTTCAGAATTCAGCCAATAGTCGCGGTCGGTGTCCTTTGCAACTTTGTCCAGTGCGGTTCCCGTTTCTTCAGAAATCAGCTTGTTGAGCTTTGCCTTTGTCTTTTCGATTTCGGCAGCGTGGATTTCAATGTCCGTGGCAACACCTTTCATTCCGCTGGAAGGCTGGTGGATAAGATAGTGGCTGTTCGGCAGTCCCAACCTCCTTTCTTTCGGAGAAGCAAGCAGAATAAGGGCTGCGGCAGATGCAACGAGTCCCCATCCGATTGTGTATACCGGTGCATTGATAAAGCGGATTGTGTCAAAAATGGCGAATCCGGCATCAACGTCACCTCCGGGGCTGTCAATATAGATATAAATCGGTTTGTCGCTGTCAGCCTCAAGGATAAGAAGCTGCTTTACGACCTTGTCCGCATTTTCTTCATTGATTTCACCGCTCAAAAGAATCTGACGCGTTTTAAGGAACTTTTCAGCAAGAGGATCCGCTCCTTCTTCTTTCTTTTTCTTTTCATCCTCTTCGTCTTCACAAACTATATTCCCAAAAATCTTTCCCATACAAACTCCAGTAAGTCGAATTTTATGTTTTCTCTAAATATAGTAAAAAAAAGCCTTGTTGTCCACATTATGCGCAAAGACTCAGCATATTTCATTGACCGAGGCCTTTTTCCGCCTGCTGGAGCATAAAACGGGTCTTGTTGTTCGTGGGATCCAATGTCAGGGAATATTTGAGGGAGCGGACTGCAGAATGGTAATCCTTCAGATAATAGCTCTGTTTTCCCATGCGGTAGAGGATTTCGGCTTTTGTTCCAGGATCCCCGGCTCTGGCAGATGCTTTGTTGAGATATTCAAGCGCAACTGAATAAAGCTTGTCGGCAGAATATATGTTTCCAATGTTGATGCCGGCAGTGACCACAGCTTCGTTCTGACCGCTCGCCCTGTTGACCGGACTGCGTGCCGAATAGATTTCCATTATATGCTCATAAACGTTCTTTGCCGTGTCAATGTCACCATCATAAACTGCAAACCAACCTGCCATTTCACATTCCCAAAGCTCCAGTTCATCAAGGTGTGCGGAAGGGATGAATTTTGGAATCTTCTTTCTTTTTTTGGGATCCTCTTCTTTCTGGTCGGTGTGGGCCGCCTGTTCATAGCGTTCAAAAAGATCCTTCGCCTCATCGTTCTTGCCGCATTCAAGCAAGGTAATAAGAGCAAAGCGCATGATTTCTTCAGGATAAAGCCCCGGTCCAAGCTCATTTTTTTCAAGCAGAGGCCAGACTTTCGACGCTTTCTTTGAATTTTCCATTCCTTTTTCCGAATTGATGACAAGCTGCTGCTCCAAAACCATCATTTCGGGGGAAGAATCTTTTTCTTTCGCCGCACGGATCAAGCCGAGCGCATCATCCACGCTTATGTCAGGGATTGCGCTTTCTTCTTCCATAATCCTTGTGCTGAGTCCTGCCGCACGTATATGTGCCGTCATCATGTCATCAGCAGGGCGGCCCTGTCTTCTGAGTGCAAATTCACCGTATGAGGCAAGTCCGGGCATATAATCAGGGAAAAGCGTCACTACTTTTTCAAGCCTCTTGTATTCAAGCACTTCGTCATCTTCATTCCTTGCATAATTCGCGCTGTTCACGTATGCCTGAGGAAGATAAAGCGATGAAACAGGAGAAGAAAGGTCGTTTTCGGAATCCATGCTCAAAAGTTGATTTCTGACCCTCTCGGCATCCTCATCTTTTGACAGCACATAATAATCATCAGCAAGGAGCGCACGGAACTGAATCAGCACTCCCGCCGGAAAATCTTCATTTTGGTGGGGTTCCATGGCTTCAAGGCTCTGTGAATAAAGCCCCGCGTCAAAAAACACCAGTCCCCAGAAAAGAGCGTCGTCCATGTCAGATGCACGTCCAGGATACAAAGCAGCACCTTCCATGTAATGACCGCGCTTCATCTGCACTGCAGCCGCATTCCAGTTCCAGCGGTATTTTCCGGTTCCCAGATATGCGTCATGATATATAGTAGAAAAACGTGAGTCATAAAAAAGCTCGTTTTTTCTTGCAGGATCTTTTTTCCAAAGCTTGTCTTCTTTCGTTGCCCTTGAACCAAAAAGCTCGTTCGCAGATTTTCCGGATTCAGCGGCATTTCTCAGGAACGCTTCTGCATAAACCGATGCATATTTTGTGCCGGAAAGATTTTTCGTAATCTTCAGTGCCTTTGAAATCTTGTTCTGGTCAATCAGCAGATTTCCATAGACTGCATAAAGCTCTTTTGACGAACTGTCTTTTTTTATGGCATTTTTGATTGTTTTTTCTGCCCTGCCGTAATCACCAAGGCTCAGGTAACGCTTGTAGACACCCAGACGCTCGTATGTGCTTACAGCCTGTTTTTCCGCCTGTGACAAAGCCGAAAAAGCACTGTCAGCATCCCCGGCCTGAATGTACCGGTCAGCAGCATCAAGGAGAGAAGTCACTGAACCGCCCTCGTAATGAGCGGAACAAGAGAACAGACATGACAAAACCACCGGCACCAAAAACAATGCCAGTGGCCTCACAAAGCGTGCAACGACATGAAATCTTTTACTTTTGTTTTTCACGTTCAAGATCTTTCCGTATGTTATCCAAAACTGCATTTATAAACTTAAATGAATCATCGGCACCGTATTCCTTTGCGATACCGATGGCTTCATCTATCACGATGGTAGGCGGAATGTCATCACTTTGGAACATAAGGGAAAACACGCCGACCCGCAAAACCGCTATCGAAACTTTATTGACGCGGTCGAAATCCCATTTTTCAGAAAGATGGGCTTTTATGACCGAATCAATTTCATCAATATGATTGATGGTTCCTGATATCAATATTCGGGCGAAATCGTACTGCTCTACATTCTTTTCGCCGTCATTCCAATCAGAATTTTCAGCGGAAGAACCAACCGCCGGCTCTTTCTTTTCCCAATCCAAAGTCAAAAGGCTGTCCAAATCTGCACCGCCCATTTCATAGGAGTACAGGGCTTGGACGGCCAAAATGCGTGCTTTTCTACGTGACACTTTCTAATCCTACCAATTCAGGAGAGCATTCAAAGCATCTCCGGTCTTCTTGCGCTCAACGTTTGCAGGAGTATCCAAACCCTTGGCAATGTCCTGCGCTGCCTGTGCAAAATACTGCTGCTGCTTGTTGCTTGTTAAAATACTCTTAATGTATTCATAAACCGTAACGTTTGATTCCGGCATGACGATATCGCTTATTCCAAGCATCTTTGCGGCATATTTTTTCTGAACCGCATAGAACTGATAGTCGGTCTGCGTCTCAGTGACTTCGCTTACATATCCCTCTGAGTTTCCGAAGAGTTCCTCGATGTTTGCATAAGTCCATCCGAGTGCCTGAGCCTGGGCTGTGGTCTTCTGAACGAGAAGATTTCCGGCCTGATATTTTTTGCCGTTGTCAGCAGATGCCTTTATGGAATTTTCCTTTGACTTGTCCTTCACATACTGATTGCGGAGGTCTTTTGCAGTGGCCTGTGCCGTGCTTGCATTGCTTCCCTTCGGAACTACGACCAAGAAAAGCTTCACCATGTCGTTCCAGACAAACTGTGAGCGGTTCATGTCAAACTGTGAGCGGATTTCAGAATCCGTTGCGGCAATCTTTGAAATCTCAGCCTGCTTCATGCCGTAGACATACTGCTGTGCGATAAGCTGGGTCTTGAGATATTCCTTTGATTCCTTGAGTCCCATTCCCGTAGTTGCAAGAAGATAGTCGTTCAAAGATTTTCCGGTCTGTGCCTTGATGAGTTCTGAAAGCTGAGCTTCCGTAACCTGCTGACCGAGCTGCTGTGAGAACGTGCTCAAAAATGCCTGGTCAACCTGGCTGTCAGTTATGGCAAGCCCCTGTTTTGCCGCCGCCTGCAGAACAAGTTTTTCCTGAATCAGGCTGTCAAGGAGCTGCTTGCGCTGTTCGACAGTTGTTTTCTGTCCTACCTGCTTTTCTAGTAATCCGACCCTTGTCTTCAGCTGCTTAAGAGTAATCGTCTCCGTTTTGTTCAATTTTACGACCGCCAAAGGTGTCATGTCACCGCTCTGGGCAAAAACCGATGTCACCAATGCCAGTGAAAGTGCAATTCCAAGTGCAAAGCGTTTCATATTCATTCCTCTTATCTCAAAAAAATTTATTTCCGGTAGCGGATTATAAACCGTTTTCCATAACAGGCCGCCCTACGCAACCCGTTCTAAAAAATATAACAAACCCATGCAATTTTCGTTACACGGGCAATCTTTTTAGCCTTGATTTTCCAGAGGAAGTCCCCCGGAAATGACAGCCCTGATCCTGCGTACCCCGGCTGATGAAGACTGTTCCTTGACGATCTTGAAGTCCCCTATCTGAGCCGTGTGCTGGACATGAGGGCCTCCGCAGACTTCCTTGCTGAACCAAGCGTCCTTCGGTCCAATAGTGTAGACCTTCACCTGCTGCTCATACTTTTCACCGAACAAGGCCCTTGCGCCCTGTTTTTTAGCCTCTTCCAAATCCATGATTTCCATTGAAACGGGCAGATCTTCCTTAATCTTCTGATTTACGATGTCCTGCACTTTCTGGATTTCTTCTTTTGTCATGGCACGGTTGAAGCTGAAATCGAAGCGCATTCTTTCCGCCGTGATGTTGGAACCTTTCTGAGCCACTTCCGGTCCGAGAACGTCAACCAGAGCCTGCTGCAAAAGATGTGTCGCGGTATGGTATTTCGTGGTGATCTCGCTGTGGTCAACAAGGCCGCCTTTGAAAGTTCCTGCCGAAAGATTGCGGCTTTCTTCCTGATGCTTCTTTTCTTCGACCTTGAATCCTTCCACATCGACGGTCATGCCGTTTTCGCTTGCAAGATCCTGGGTCAGCTCGATCGGGAATCCGAAAGTATCATAAAGGCGGAATGCCACGCGTCCTGGAATGACCATCTTCGGATTTTTCTGGAGATTCGGAAGCAGCTTGGCAAACTCGGCCTCACCAGATTTGAGGGTCTTGAGGAATTTGTTTTCTTCCTGGGTTATCTGGGTCTTTATGAAATCAACGTGCTCTGAAAGCTCCGGATATGAATCTTTGTAAAGTCCAACGACAATCTCGGCTGTATTTGCAAGGAAGGCTCCTTCGATTCCAAGCTTGAGTCCTTCACGCACTGCACGGCGGATGATGCGGCGGAGAATATAACCGGCTCCGGTCCTTGCTGGTGTCACGCCCTGAGGATCACCCAAAATGAACGTTGCTGTACGGCAGTGGTCGGCGATAATGCGGATTGATGCGTCCGTCTTTGCATCTGAGCCATATTTTTTGCCTGAAAGCTCTTCGATGTTGCGGATAATCGGCTGGAAAACGTCAATCTCATAGACAGATTTCATGCCGTTGAGGACAGAAACGGTACGCTCTACGCCCATTCCGGTATCAACGCACTTGCGGGTCATTTCGTTGTATTTTCCATTGGCATCCTTGTTGTAGCCCATGAAAACGTTGTTCCATATTTCAAGGTATTTTCCGCAGTGGCATCCAGGGCGGCAGTCTGGT
>JAFOTA010000260.1 GCA_017421145.1 Treponema sp. | reverse complement strand
CGTACCGTTCGCGCGGAATGTGTTGCCGTCCTTGTCATAGAAAGCCACGTTTCCATAAGCTCCGTCGCTGGCTTTTGAAATTCCCACGAGCTGACGGTTCTTTTCTGCCAGATCGACTTCCTCGGATTTTAAGAAAGCCTGCTCGGCAAGAAAATGGAGGGCTGTAAAATGCTTGGAATTCAAATCAACGATTTTTTCAGAAACGTCTTCCGAAATAGAAACCAAGCGGTTGTCCACATTCTCGATTATGCTCTCGGAGGCTACCTTGTAGGCAATGATACCGAGCGTTATTGTCGACAATAACAGAACGGCCAGGAACATAACCAAAAGCTTAATTGTAAGCGATATACGCATTGATTTTTTTTCCTGCATAGAGTAACCTCGTAGATATTAAGATTTTCACTTGTTTAGATAGAAGGGAATCAGCAGACGGTGAATGCAGATGGCACAAAACAAACCTGCCCTGAAAATTCAGCTTCAGAACAGATTACCCTGATTTTCTTTGATTATAACACCATACCTGAAAATTTGCCAGAAAAAAATATATGAGAAAATTCTTATTTTTTAGAAAAATATTCATATATATAAATATATAAAGCGGCAAAAACCGGAACCTACTTTGTGTTGAACGCAATAGCACCGTCCCAGTTTTCAGGAGGATTTTTTATGAACTCCTCGCATCGTGAAATCATCAGCTTGGTGGCCTTGTCTTCCGGTGATTCGCTCAGTGCATTCATGAAATATTCCAGCGCAAGATTGAACACTCCCTGCTTGTAAAGTCCGAATCCTTTTTTGTAGCAGTCACGGTACTTTTCGCTGAATTCATCCTGACCACGGTCTATCGCATAAATCGGAACGGCTTTTTCCTTGCCCTTCACCTTCACGTCATCAAGCGGTCGAAAAAGGAATTCATCACTTGCAATATCATCCTTTACGGCCTGGCTTACAAGAATCATCGATCCGTAAGTTTTCGTAAGGCCTTCCAGACGCGACGCAAGATTGACGCTGTCACCGATTACAGAATAGTCAGTCTTGTCGTTCGAGCCGATTGAACCGACGATTACATCTCCGTAATGTATTCCGATTCCTATATTGAATTTCATTCCGTTCGGCAAAACCAAATCTTCAAGCGGAACAGAAGAAAGCGCTTCCCTCATTTCATATGCAGCGGCAACGGCACGCCGGGCATTGTCCTCGTAGCTCACGGGCGCACCGAACAAAGCCATGATTGCGTCACCGATGAATTTGTCGATCGTACCGCCATGCTTTTTTATAATAGTACACATGGTCGTGAAATAACGGTTGAGGAACGCGACAATCACTTCCGGTTTGTTGTGCTCGCTTATGTTCGTAAAACTTCTTATGTCACTGAAAAGGATTGCAACGTCACGCTTTTCACCGACACCCACTTTGTCACCGTTTTTATCCGACGCGACTTCTTCGACAAGCTCATCGATAATCTGTTCCGGGACAAAACGGCTGAATGCTTTTCGAATGTTACGCTCGAACTTCAGCTTGCCTTTGAGCATGACCGCATTTTCAATTATGACGCTGAACAATGATGCGCTGAACGAAAGCAAATCAATCTGGTTTTTTGTGAACGCGCCTTCCCTTACCGCACTTACGGTTCCTATCTTATCGCCGTCCATGTTGAAAAGATGTATGTTCTGATATGCCGACAAAGGGATTTCCGTCGTCCTGAATTCTTCAAGCGGAATGGAAGATTCCAAACGCTTCGGAGAAATTTTAAGTACGTTTGAATCAGGGAAAACTTCCTCAAAATCAGATGTGCAGACTTTCAAAAAATCAGCGCACTCGCTTTCGCTTATATTTTCAGCGGCAACATAAAAACCTTCCGCGCCGTCAGTTTCATTAAGATAAAGGGCGACCGCAGGAACTTCACAGAATTCGGTGACAAGCTTCAGATATTCTCCGGCAATGGTTTCTATCGAATCCAGCTTTTTAAGGAATTCAAAAACCCTTCCGGCAATCGATGATTTTGTCGCATAGTTTTCTTTCGGCATCGCATTTGAATTAACGACTTCATTTGAAAAAAGAAATTCCGTTCTTTCAAGCAGATCGTCCGAATCAAAATGGATGAAAAGATTTGCGCCCGAATCTTCCATGAACTGACTTTCAAACGGAAAGCGTGACGTCGAATAAACGGCAATCGGAATCTTCTGGAGCTTACCGATATTTTTCATCAGACGCACTATGTCCAAAGTGTTCGGATTTATGCACCGCGCGTTGAGCATTATGGCATCTGGCTTCGTGTTGTATGCAGTGACTATCATCTGAAGACCGTTTGCTTCATAGCACGGCTCGAATTCCGTCTTCTTGTATTTTTCGGTGAACAGGGCCTGCGTCGTTGCGGAAGGCTCCAAAATCAAAATCTTTCTGCCCATGCTATGCTCCTAAAAGATGTTTTATTGTATCGATAAGAATGTCGCGCTTGAATTCCGCCTTGTTGACAAATGCGTCCGCTTTTTCAAGATTGTTGTCCGCCATTGCAACCACGGGGACTTCGACATAATTTTCCATGCGGCGGATGTTGTCAAGGAAAATCTCTCCGTTCATACGCGGCATGTCATCGTCACAGATTATAAGGTCAAACTGTTTCTGCTTGATTTTTTCAATCGCATCGATTCCATCCACGGCCTCTGTGACAACATAATTATTCGCCATGAGAATCGTGCGTGCAATCTGGCGTGTAGTATCAGAGTCATCCACAATGAGGATTTTGTTGATGTGCTTTTTCGTGAGAGCCTCGAACCTCTTGACGTCGTAGCCCCTCAATGCCCTGAACCTGCGCATGATTTCCGGTATGTAAAGAATCGGTATCATGTCATATTTTTCATCGAACGCAAGTCCCTGGAGAGGAATGAAATTCTTGAACGCAGGAGGAAGCGGCTTTTTTATAAGCGAGACGAATTTCTGAACCGAGTCAACGATAATTCCAATCCGCTGAGACTGGTAATCCACAATCAAAATCGTGTCCATGATGTTCAGGTCTTTGATTTTCTGTCCCGGAAGAAGCGATGACAAAGAATAAACCGGAATCTCCTCTTCCTCCGCATCCTCGTCAAAACCGCTTTCGCTTTCAATTACATAGTGCACGATTTTTTGATTCTGCTTAACTTCATAATTGAGAGGGCTTT
>JAFOTA010000259.1 GCA_017421145.1 Treponema sp. | reverse complement strand
GGACATGTACACCCTTGACGAACTTGCCGCCAATTTCAAGCTTGAACACTTGAACAAGGCTCCAGCCGTTTTCGATTACAAAAAGCTTGAGTGGTATAACGGCCAGTACATCCGTTCTCTTTCGGACGAGGAACTCTACAAGTGGACTCTTCCGTTCATTACGGGAACAGGGGACGCGACACTTGAAATCAACCCGGACAATCCGCAGCCAAAGCCTAAAGTCGGACCTGAATATTCAGGCGTTGCCCTTGGTGCTGACGGAGAACCTGTGTGCGTGGACGAATCCATGGGCATGACTAGTGCGGACGTGAAATCTGCACTTATGAATCTTATGCCTTTGATCAAGGAAAGGCTTCATTTCCTGACCGACGCAGCCGAGATGGTTCACTTCCTTTTCACCGAGCCGGCTGTTCCACCGAAGACCGACATCATTCCGAAAAAACTTGACGAGGCAAAGACAAAAGAAGTTCTTGTAAAAGCAAAGGATTTTGTCAAGGCACTTCCGTCTCTTGATCACGAGGCCAGCGAGGAGCTTGCTAAAAAATATGCCGAAGAACTTGGAGTCAAGCTTGGAGATTTCATGATGCCGATCCGCATGGCAGTAACCGGAAGCAGGGTTTCGCCGCCTTTGATTGGTTCAATCCTGATTCTCGGCGTGGAAAAATCTATTGCAAGAATCGAAAGGACTCTGGCTGAATTCTAAAAAAAATGCCGGTTAATGCTCAATGCGTTAATCAGCATTTGCCTGATTTTCAGGTATGCTTTATTTCCAGATATGCTTTATTTCTGGAGTTGACAAATCTTTGTCAAAAAGGTAGCATTGCGTATATCAAAGGTGATGTGTTGGACAGTTATTGTTCCGCATCGCCTTTTTATTTTTTAAATTCGATTTTTCGGAGGCGCTTTATGGGTGAGGCAACTACAAATGCAGTGGTTGAGACGGTTACAAACGTAAACAACGCCGTCAATGGTGTGGTATGGGGGGTAGGCGGAATCACGCTGCTCCTTGTCGCCGGTATTGTTATGACATGCGTGAACAAAGGATTCCAGTTTTCTCATTTCGCGCACTGGATTAAAAAGACCATCGGCGCAATCTTTTCTGACAGGCACATTACCGCACACACGGGAAAAGACAACAAGGCAATCTCCCAGTTCCAGAGTCTCTGCACGGCAATGGCAGCTACAATCGGTACCGGCAATATAGTTGGTGTCGCTACCGCAATAATGCTCGGCGGTCCAGGCTCCATTTTCTGGATGTGGATTATGGCCCTCTTCGGCATGATGACAAACTATTCGGAGAACGTGCTTGGAATCTATTTCCGCAGAAAGGGCAAGAGCGGAGAGTGGCGCGGCGGTGCGATGTACTATCTGAAGGACGGTCTCGGAGGCTACAAGGGATTAAAGCATGTCGGAAAGATTCTCGCAATCATTTTCAGCGTGTTCTGTCTTCTTGCAAGTTTCGGAATCGGAAACATGAGCCAGGTGAACTCAATCGCGGGCAACATGCAGGCAGCTTTCAACATTCCACCGTATGCAACGGGAATTGCTCTCGTTATAATTGCGTCAGTGGTCATTCTTGGCGGACTTAAGCGTGTGGCAGGTGTTGCGGAAAAGCTTGTCCCTGTCATGGCAATACTTTACATAATCGGTGCGCTGGTCGTCATATTTGCACATGTCAGTGCGGTTCCGGCTGTGTTCGCGGCAATCTTCAAGGGCGCATTCGGTGTCAAGGCTGCGGGCGGTGGAATAATCGGCTACGGCATACAGATGGCAATCACCATGGGATTCAAGCGCGGTGCATTCAGTAACGAGGCAGGTCTTGGTTCTTCGGTCATGGTCCATTCAAGCTCCAACGTTAAGGAACCTGTTCAGCAGGGCATGTGGGGAATCTTCGAGGTTTTTGCCGACACAATCATAGTCTGTACGCTTACGGCTCTTGTCGTTCTGACTTCCGGGTGCGTTGACCTCAACACAGGCACGATGATTTCTACAAACGAGGGCGCGGGTCTTGTAGGTGAGGCATTCGGCACTGTGTTCGGTCCCTTCGGCGGAAAATTCATCGCAATCGCCATCCTGCTTTTCGCATTCTCGACTGTTCTTGGATGGAGCCATTACGGAACTACGGCATGGCAGTATCTTTTCGGCGAGAAGACCCAGATAATCTACAAGATTGTCTTCGTGGTGATGATTTACTTCGGATGCACCATGAGCCTCCAGCTTGCCTGGGACTTGAGCGACACTTTCAACGGACTTATGATGATTCCGAACCTGATCGGTGTCCTTGCCTTGTGTCCGCTTGTCGCAAAGATAACCAAAAACTACGTTGACCGTGTGATCCGCGGAAAGAATGCGGAACCGATGCTCTCGCACTTCGGTGAAATCTAGGAAAACACTGGTTCAATGCATGGCAGGGGTTCAGTTGACGGTGGAACATTGTTTCTTCCTTAAATTGAATCCTTTCCTTTTTTGTCATGCAGAATCATTCTTAAATCTTTTTTATTGGACTATCGACAATTAAAGAAATGTGGTGTATAATATAGTAGAGTTGGGGAAATATTGGGGATTCCTAAAAGCTTTTTAGCGGGCTTTTGGAAAAGCTTTTGCATTTTTTTTGAAATGCGCAGGAGAAAAGTAAAGCGTTATGCAGGAATCTTTGGATTACAAGCAGATTTTAAATGCCGTCCCCCAAGCAGTGTGCGTTACGACCGGCATCAGAAATGAGTCGGGAAAGCTCACGGACTGTGTCATTGAATTCACGAACATACAGTTTTTGACCCTGACCCATAATGAAATCACCACGGGGATGAAATATACCGAGTTCAATCACATCCTTCCGAAAGAATTGGACTGGCTTTCAATTTTCGAGCACGTAATCCACACAAGCTATACCGAAAGCAAGATTTTTTATTCTCCGAAATCAAACAGATGGTTCCAGCTGATCGTAAACACAATTTCCGAAAATACCGTAGTAGTAAAAGTCGAGGACATAAGCCAGACCAAGTATCTTGAGCAGACGGTGCAGAGACAGGACGTGCGCAATATGGCACTCACTGAAGAGCTTTCATTGACAAGAAATGAAATGAGGGCAAAGCTCGAAAGCATACAGACTCTGAACCACCAGCTCCAGTTTGCGGCATTCCATGACAGCCTCACGAATCTTTTCAACAGGGCATGGTTCAACCGCATGATCACGGATATAAAGACTTCCGGGCTTGCGTCAATCTCCACTTCGGGCGAGGATAAGGGAACCCAGAGCACCGACGTTATTAATTTCGGACTTCTTCTTATTGATATCGACAACCTCAAGAATGTGAACGATGCGAACGGTCATGCTGCAGGTGATGACGTTCTGAGGCGCATGGCAGCCATTTTGAGCAAATACGAAAGCGACAGGATCACTGCATTCCGTTTTGAAGGCGATGAGTTCATGCTGATCGTAAAAAACATTTCAAGCCGTGAAGAGATGACTTTGCTAGGATACAAAATCATAGAGCAGGCCAATGCTGAGGAAATCGGTTTTTCAGGCGGAATCACCATATATCCTGAGGACACTTCGAATCTTGACAATATCCTGAAGTATGCGGATATGGCTAAGACCGACGTAAAAAAGAACGGAAAGAACAGCGTGCATTTTTTCAGGCAGGTTATGGAAGAAAGATTCCTGCGCAAAATGCTGATTGAAAGCAAGATGTGCAATGCGTTGGAAAAGAATTTGTTCCAGCTTTATTTCCAGCCTCAGTTCGACGTTATAACAGGAAAGCTCAGGGGATTCGAAGCCCTTTTGAGATGGCATGACGATGAGCTTGGTTGGATACGCCCGGATCAGTTCATTCCCCTTGCGGAAGATTCAAGGCAGGTCGTTCCGCTTGGACAGTGGGTCATGGACACTGCGATGGAAACGCTTTCAAAATGGGAAATCAAATATAAATTCGACGGAATCATTTCGGTGAACGTTTCTCCTGTTCAGCTCAAGATGCATGATTTTATGGACAGGCTCAAAGCCGGAATCATAAGGACGGGAATCAGACCGGAACATCTGGAAATTGAAATTACCGAGGGTGTTTTCATCGACAACGTGCAGGAAATCGTAATGAAGCTCAACGACATCAGGCGCATGGGCATAGGCATTTCGCTTGATGATTTCGGAACCGGATATTCTGCGCTCCGCTATCTTCAGATACTTCCGCTCACGACGCTCAAAATCGACAAGTCGTTCATTTCTAACATCGGTGAAGAAAACGGTGTTGAGGCGAACATCACGGAAAGCATTGTATCCATGGTCTCGAAGATGGGGCTTGATACGATTGCCGAGGGAGTGGAAAACAATTCTCAGCTCGACATGCTCAAAAAAATCAACTGCCATAACGTGCAGGGATTCTTGAAGGGAAAACCGATGCCGGCTGAACTTTGCGACCGCATGCTTTCAGGTGACGAAACCGCCGTTCTGACCATAAACAACGTGACACCGGAGAGCTTGTAGTCATGGAAGCCTGTACTCAACATACCTAATGCGCCCGTTTTTGATTGCGGAGCGGATTTGTTTTTCGCGCTCGGACAGCTGGCTTTTTCCGGATTTCACTTCGATGAACAAAACTTCGTCAATCGGTTTTCCCACCGCGCTTCCTGGAAATGCAATGAAATCAACCGGCTGCCCTAAGAATTTGCAGTCCCCCGGATTACATGGAAAGCCCGGAAGATATGGAGCGACCTGCTCACCGAACTGTCCGCCCAAAACTTCACGGCTTCTTTTGACAGCCT
>JAFOTA010000258.1 GCA_017421145.1 Treponema sp. | reverse complement strand
TTCCGTTGAGACCACATGTATCACCGCACCGTTTCCTGTTATTTTTTTCAGGAGAGCACGGAATATTTTGCTTGCTTCCTCAGGCTTTTTTTTGGAAAGCTCGTTCGATGTATACACTGAGCTTAGTCCGTTCCAGAGTTCCTTGAGAGCTTCGTTTCTGTTCACCTTTCTTTTTGAGCGGCTGTATGCATATTGGGTTGCATATGAAGCGAAGCTTGATTTATCTGAGTTCACGGATGAATTGATAAGATCCATGAGCCTTGATGAATCCGAATAATCGGTTTTGAGGAGTATGTCCGAAATGAGATCCAGGGATTGTTCTATTTTGTCTTCAAGCACTGAAACGGAGAACATGAACCAGTCACGGCCTACATAGCTGCAATCTGGACGCCGGCGGTTTATTACAGGAAGCGACATGGATTCAGTATGCGCCACAAGGCTTCCTGCAATCGTCTGCTGCAAGTTCAGTCCTTCGCTCCATGAAACGTTGCCCCAGCCCACGTCTGTGCATGTGCTTGCAATCAGTGATGCATATTTGTATTCCTCAGGCGTAAGGTTGTCGATCGAAAGGCAGAGGTCAAAATAGATGATTCCGTTCGTAGGTTCCGTACTTGTAAAAACCTGTATGCCGCTGACATTGCTTTTTGAAATCTTAGATTCCCAGAATTTAAGCTCAAGCTGATTTCTTTTCAGGCGTGGAATCAGGTTGTCCTCTTCTTCAGTTTCCTTGTACTGCTGGAACGCCGACATTTTTTCGAGCTTTTTCAACGCTTTTTTTTCCGTAAGATTTTCAAGCGCAATCCTTGTGTTTTCCTTTTCCTGCGCCGCACGTTCTGAAAGCCATTTTTTTGAAGGAGATGCCGTGATCAGCGAGAAATTTTTGTTGTCGAGGAAATACCTGTGAATCATTTCCGAAAGATATTCAGGCTCTTTTTGAAGGCGTTCCTTGAGCTTTGCAAAATCATCGAACATTTCAAGGGTCTTCCATGGTTTTTCGTCATAAATCCAGCCGCGTATGCATCTTCTTAGCATGACGAATCCCTGAGGGCCGCCCGACCTGCTGATTTCACGGTTGTAAAAATCGAAAGTCATGCACACCCTGTCCAAAAGGCTTTTGCTCAATCCTTCCGTGCAGAGTTTTTCAAGGGCATCGAAAACCACTTTTTTTATTTTCACGCTGTCCTTAGGATTGCATCCCCTCAATCCGCAAACTGCATTGTGGCATTGAAGGCTGAGCGACATTCCGGTCTGCGGTGCAATGTCTTCTCCCAGTGAGCTTTCCATGAGAGCTTTTGTGACCGGTGCGGAATCAGTGTTCCAAAGAAGGTTGTTGAGGAACATAAGCTCCATCCTATGCTCATTCCTTGGCATGTCACCCGGTTCGATTTTCCATGCGCATACGACGGTGTCTTTGGTTTCATTTTCGTTCGCAGGGCCGTACACATGTGCCTTGGAGGAAATTTCAGCGTTTTCAGGGAATCTTCCGTATTTTACCTTTTTTCCGCCGTCCTTGATTTTTGAGAGCACGTTTTCATCGATGAAATCAATCTGCTCTTCCGTCGGAATGTTTCCGTACAAAAAAACAAGGCAGTTTGCGCACGTATAATGTTTTTTATGGAATGCCTTGAACTGGCTGTATGTGAGAGAAGGAATTTCCATCGGGTCGCCGCCTGAATCATTCGAATAGCGGGTTCCTGCAAACATCACGTTGTCTATGGCATCCGAAATGACAGATTCATATGAAGAGTATTTGCCCTTCATTTCGTTATAGACCACACCTTGTATGGAAGCTTTTCCCTTTGAATCGAATTCCAGCCTGTGACCTTCCTGCATGAAAATCTCTTCTTTGAGGAGCGGAAAAAAAACTGCATCGGCATAGACGGAAAGCGTGTTGAAATAATCTGCCTTTACCGTGGAGCTTGAAGGATATGCCGTATAGTCCGGGCTTGTGAATGCATTCAGGTATGTGGCAAGGCTTTGGTTTGCAAGCCTTATGAACGGATCTTTGAGCGGATATTTTTCGGAACCGCACAAAACGCTGTGTTCCATTATGTGCGCTGCGCCGGTGCTGTCTTTAGGTGGAGTCCTGAATACGAAAGCAAAAAGATTTTCGTCATCATCTTTCAGGACATGGAAGATTTCCATTCCTGTCCTTTCATGTTTCAGCCATACTCCGGGAGCATTGCAGTCCTTTACGTTTTCTATTGATTCAAGCACCATGAACCCTTTGTAAACATCACCTTTTTTCATTGTACGTATTCCTCATCGTCGCGGCCGTTTATGCTAAGCTCTCCTACTTCCCATGCACGGCGTAAATCTGCATAGAATTGTGACGTAATTCTTTCGCTGTCAGACCTGAGTATGTAATCCTTAAGGATTTCCTCGTCCTGTATGATCTGTGCGCGGTTTTTGGATACGTTCTGGAAAATCTTGCCGCGGAAGTTTTCTGATTTTCCACGGAGAAGAATCACAAGGTCGGCATCAGTCATGTCCTGGAGCTTTTTCTGCATGTAGCGGTCGTCGCA
>JAFOTA010000257.1 GCA_017421145.1 Treponema sp. | reverse complement strand
GGACTCCGCATGAAGAGTGGCATTGGCCGCGGTGGTCGTACAGAACAAGTCTATTTCTCAGACATCATGATGGCAGACATAGCCCACGAGGCCGTTGTCGTCCATTGCGACTATGCCGACATGGCACCTGGCGACACCAAGTCGAACTTCCTCGCTCCAGGCTATGTGGAAAGTTTCACCAAGGAACAGCGTCAGTGGACGACGCCCTCCCCTATGACAAAAACGGCGCATGGTGGACATCCGGAATCAGAATCGGAACACCTGGTCTCACAACTCTGGGAATGGGTGTTGATGAAATGAAAGAAGTCGCCGAAATAATCGACCTTGTTCTGAAGGGAACAAAACCGGGACTCACAAAAGACGGAAAACCTGCAAAGGGAAAAATCGAGCTTGACCCGGCGGTTGAGGCTGAAGGCAAAAAAAGAGTCCAGGCCCTGCTCCACAAGTTCGTTCTCTACCCGGAGCTTGATTTGGACTTCCTCAAAAAAGAGTTCGTAAAATAAACTTTTTTTAATCTGAAACTGAGAGCCGTTGGTTTAAAAAACTGACGGCTTTTTTTTGTACCGTCCATGTAACATTTCCCCATTGTTGATTTTTTTTATATAAAATTATAGAGTGAAAATCTCCAAAATCTAAAAATTTTGGGATTCCGGTAAAACATGTGCCGGAGAAAAGGTGGGAGAAAAATGAAAAAAATTTTTTTGATTGTCAGCTGTGTTTTTTTAGGGACAGCCTGTGCCGTCGCAGATGAAAAAGATGATCTTATTTCTTCACTGATAAGATTCATTTCAAGCGCAGAATACAAGGGCATAAATCATGACGGCGTGTACACCATGACAGCAGAAAACGTCGTCATCTATTCCAATGAGCTGGATCAGTACGAGCCTTTCAAATCTTTTGAAAATCAGATTACATCGACATATTACATCCTGAACAAAGCAAGCATCGCAGCAGGTCTTACGCCGGTTTATTCAATCGACAACGAAACGGATCCTGAAAAATGGCCTGCCGAAAGAACCATGGGAAATGTCGTTGCTGACAAAAATGCAGACGGATACAGAAGGGCCGGAACCAAGGGATTTACAAGCACCATAGACACTATAACCTACATCGATGCCGAAGAACAGAGAAAATTCAACGAAAGAGCCGCCGATGAAAAATCAGCAGGGGAAAAAAGGCTTGCCGAACTGCTCGAAACATTCATCTCAAAGCTAAAAAACGTTGACTATGATCTTTATTGGGATTCTTTACGTAACAAAGAATACATGATTTCAAAAACGCTCGTTGAAATCTACTCAAGGGAATTCAACAACCTTTTGCCGCCGTCATTCAAAACTGATGCAGCATTAAAATATGTCCTGAACAAAGCAAGCGTAGCGCACGGACTTGAACCTGTGTACAACGTGAACAAGGAAACCGCGCCGGAAAAATGGAATCTGCCGCGCTACAGGGAAATAAAAGAATCAGCTTCAGCAAACGGATACAGGCTTGCAGAAACATATCACAAAAAAGCAGCCGGCATCGAAAACACGGCCACAAGCTATTCGATAATCCGCTTCGACAATGCCGACACATTAAAAATCAAGGAAGGCAAAGCAGCTGCAGGAAAAGCATACCTTGAATCAATCGGTCTGAACGTAAGTGTGAACGGCAATCAGGTGATGAAACTTTCCGACAAAGCGGACAAGAGCTTCGGTATAATCACCACGGACGAAAAAGACTACAAGATTTTCTCATTCACCACAAGCGGAAAAAAATCTGCGGCAGCAAAAAGCGGATTCAAGGACGGTGATCTTTTCGTAATTGCAAACGGAACCGCAAAAAACGGAAAATCAACTTCACACATCACAACGATAATCAAGCTTGATTCCAAAGTGATAAATCTTTCAAGCTACGGAGGAAACGCAACGATTGATGATTTGTATGCGGCATTTGAAAAAGCAGCCGATGCAAAAAATGTTTCCATACAAATAATCCGCGCTTCAAAAACTTCGACCACATATAAGGAATTCCAGATAAAAAAGTGAAAAAAGTCATTTTATGCCTTGCATGTTTTTTAGCTTGCTCTAATTGCCTGTTTTCCCAGGTTGCGGCGGAAGAAAGTGAAGGAACGACAGAACCGGCTCTTCAGGAAACCACCGACGTTTTTTCAGACACTGATGACGAAGCCGATTTTATTTCCCAAGCTGATTCTGCCCCTGCTGATGATTCACCGGAGATTGAAACCGCAGAAGAACCTGAACCACCGGCAAAGCTTTCTGATGAAGAGCTGAAAAAAAAGGAAGAAGAAAAAGCAAAGCGTGATGCAATAATCGACAGAATAATAGAAAAAATCTACAACGCAAAATATTCCGTCGAAACAAAAAACGGAATTCCCGTAAAAACGACGGAAACACTTTATCTTGCAAACGAACTTTCCCAATACGAACCGTTCAAAACATTCAGGAGCGGACGCTGGGAATCTTATTATGTCCTGAACAAAGCAAGCATAAAATACGGTCTTGCCCCTGTATATTCCGTTGACGGCGAATATAATCCCGAAAAATGGCCTGTTGAAAAAAAATCAAACAAAATGCTTCCCGACATAAACGAAGAAAACGACGGATTCAGGCGGAATGAATATCAATATGACTGGCACTTTTCCGTTTCGCATTTCCTGACCGAAGAAGAAAAAAAAGTTGAGGAAGAAAGATTGGAACTCACGCAAAAAGCGGCATCCGGGAATGAATATCTTTCACTGCTCGGATTCAGTTTCAAAGAAGTTGACAAGCGCGGAATTGTTTTATTCGTCAAAAAATCTGCCGATAATAAGGACGGAGCCGTAGAAGTAAGCGAAGATTTCAAGATTTTTGAGATTACGGTCGAAAAAAAATCCCTTGCAGGCGCATTCGGATTAAAAACCGGCGATCTTCTCATAGTTGACAATTCTGGAAAAGGTCTTTCGTCGAAAATTATAATCGACTCCAAAGTTTTTGATTTGTCCACATTCGGAAAAACAACGTCGGCAGCAGAAATTTGCGGCATTTTTGAAAAAGCCAAGACAGCAAAAAAAATAGCCATACAAATCCGCCGTCAAAAAAAGAATGGATATGAACAAAAAGAAATTATAATCAGAAATTAAGAGGCATCTTATGATTTCAAGCGAGGAAACTGAAGACAACAATGATGATTTGGACAAAAAAATCCTCCGCAATGCAAAGACAAAAAAAATTGCCAGACAGATTTTTTTCAGCCGGAGCGTCATTGTTTTCGTAACGATCGGAGTACAGCTCGGTTTGCTCCTGTTTTTTCTGATACATCTTTCAAACAAAATAGACGTTTACCTCAGCAGTTCCGCAATCCTTTCTTTCGGATTTTTGATTTACATTTCAAACAGCCACGGCAAAAATGAATATAAAATCGCATGGATCGTTCCGGTCGCAACATTTCCGCTGGTGGGAATAACATGCTATCTTTTGTACCACAGCGACACAGGTGCAAGAAAGCATAAAAAAGACATCCGGAAAATAAACCGCGACATGGAATGCCTTCTTCCGCTAAAAGCAGATGCAGAATCAGTTTTGAAAAAATACCCCGAAATTGAAAACCTTGGAAAATATCTTTTCAACTCAGGACATTTTTCACCGTATGAAAACACTTCCGTAAAATTCTATCCGAGCGGTGAAGACGTTTATCCTGATTTTCTCAAAATATTGAAATCTGCGGAAAAATTCATTTTCATCGAATTCTTTATCATGCGCGTTGACGAAAGCTGGGACGGAATCCTCCAGATTTTAAAGCAGAAAGTCAAGGAAGGCGTTGAAGTGCGCGTAATCTGCGACGGATTCGGAACTTACATGGTCAGTGCGGCAAGATACCAGCGTTACCTGAAAAGCCTGGGCATAAAGGCAAAGGTATTCAATCCGATACACCCGATCGTTTCAACTCCTATAAACAACCGCGACCACAGGAAAATCGTCATCGTCGATGAAAAATATGCGCTGACCGGCGGAATCAACATTTCGAATGATTATTTCAACATCGGGAAAAACAAATTTCCGTATTGGAAAGACACTTCCATAATAATGCACGGAAAAGCCATTTTTGATTTCATGCGCATGTTCCTGGAAGTCTGGAATATAGGCGAAAAGAAAAAAGACAACTATGCTGATTTCCTCAATCTTGATTACAAAGCGGCCCGGACTGACGGACTTGTGATTCCCTACGGCGACCATGCTTTCAACGATGAGGACATTGCCGAAAACGTATATCTTGACATAATCTCGAACGCAAAAAAATATCTTTACATCACCACACCTTACGTCGTGATTGACAATCAGTTTTTGTCAACGCTGACATTCGCTGCAAAACGCGGAGTTGATGTAAGGGTTGCCGTTCCTTCCAAGCCGGATCATCTTGCAACTTTCTGCGTGGGAAAAACATTCCTGAAAAATCTTATCGACAACGGCGTGAAAGTTTACATTTACAAAAAAGGATTTCTCCATGCAAAGACAGTCCTTGCAGACGGAAAGATTGCGACCGTCGGTTCAGTTAATCTGGATTACAGAAGCTTTTACGCACATTTCGAATGCGGCGCAATCATGTACGGCAGCTCAATACTCTCCGACATAAAAAAAGATTTTGACTCCATGTTTGAAAACGACTGCGAAGAAATGCACCTTGCAGATTACAAGGCTCTTCCTTGGTATGTAAGAAGCACCGGCCGCGTAATCAGGATTTTCGGTCCTTTGATGTAGTGAAAAAATCAAAACAAAAAACTGCATTTTTTAATATTGGAAATATGCGCAACTCATTTTAAATTAAAGCCATTCGGAGGCATTTTTATGATTTGCGTAAATCCTGTTGTGCGTGGTTTTTATCCTGATCCAAGCGTATGTGCTGCAAACGGGAAATTTTATCTTGTAAACAGCACTTTTGAATATTTTCCTGGAATCCCGGTTTTTGAAAGCGAAGATTTAATAAATTGGAAAATAATCGGGCACTGTCTTACACGGAAGAGTCAGCTTGATGTACGCGGAGTTGAAGCTTCCGGCGGAATTTTTGCTCCGACAATCCGTTACGACAACGGCCGCTTTTATGTAGTCGTAACCAACGTAAGCAATGATTTCGGAAATTTTTATGTATGGACGGATGACATTCATTCAGGAGTTTGGTCAGACCCTGTTAAAGTCCAGCGCGGCGGAATCGATCCTTCGCTTCTTTTTGACGGCGACAAAACTTATTTCGTAAGCAACGGTCCTGATGATTTTGGCGAAGAAGGCATCTCTCTTTGTGAAATCGACATTGAAACCGGGAAAACTCTTTCAAAAGCAAAATGCATTTCAAAAGGATGCGGCGGACGCTATCTTGAAGGGCCTCACGTCTATCACATAAACGATTATTATTATCTTATGGCAGCGGAAGGCGGAACAGAATACGGCCACATGGAATGCATGCTCAGGAGCAAAAACATTTGGGGGCCTTATGAGCAGTGTCCGTTCAACCCGATTTTGACGAACCGCAATTTAGGAGGCTACCATATACAAGGCGCAGGCCATGCAGATTTGGTTCAAGCCGGTGACGGACAATGGTTCATGGTTCACCTTGCTTTCCGGCAGATTGGTCAATATCTTCCGTTCCACAATCTTGGGCGTGAAACTTTTTTGGAGCCTGTGTTCTGGACAAACGACGGATGGCTCAAAGTCGGAAGTGACGGAACTTGCCGTGCACAATGGAAACTGGAAAACGGAAAATGCACTGTGCTTGACGAACCTGCGTATCCTGAGTATAAATGGTCGCTTGATACAAAACGTGCAGTTTATCTCCGTCTTCCAATCTATGAAAACTACAAGATAGATGAAAGCTCAAAAACAGCGGAACTTAAAGGCCATGCAGATTTTTTGGGTTCATGCGGCCAGGTTACTTTTGTCGGCATGCGGCAGGAAGAACATTCAGGCACAATGGAAACAAAAATTTTTACGGACAGCCTTGAAGAAGATCAGGAAGCAGGAATCACCGCATATCTTACGGAAAAAGATTTTTATGCGTCTTATGTCAGAAAAGCAGACGGGAAAATTTTTGCGGGAACGAAGCTTGTAATAGGCGGTCACACAGTTCATGGAAAAGAATTCATCACGGAGGAAAAAGAAGTCAGCCTGAAAATAAAAAGCGACCATGACGATTATTTTTTGAGCGCATCAGCAGACGGAATTTCATCTGACATAAAAGGCCAGACAAAATTTCTTTCAAGCGAAGTCGCATGCGGATTCACCGGTACAATACTTGCGCTTTATGCAAATGCATCGCCCGAAGGAAAATCCGGCTGGATAAAATTCAGCTGGCAACCGAAGCGCTAGAATCTTCTACTACGTCAGAACCGCATGTTTTTATTGAATTCAAAAAATCTGACATATAATCCGGCGGAATCTTTTCTTGGCGCAGGCAACCTTTTTCTGCAGTCAGCCTTAGCGAAAGAAATGTATTCCTCTCAGATTCTGTAAGATTTCTTGGAACCACGTCGTTTTTCAGGCGTGCACCGGGTTCAGCGGAATTGAAGAATTTTTCCCATGTGTTTCCGTCCATGCACATGCTTTCGGTTTTCATCCAAGTGTTCCTGAATGCAGAAAGAACGTCAAAGCAATGCTCGCTTATATCACCGAAATAAATCAGCTGATAGTGGGCGAACCATTCGCAAAGTTTCAGTGCATTGACGGCGTAATCCGGGCCATAAATGCAAAACACATGTTCAGAAGGCGGGAATGTCTGAAAAACCGTTTCATCATTGACAATCAAAACCGTGGTTATGCCTTTTAGAAAATCAGTATAATTCAGGCGGATAAAATCATGGAGCGTAAATGAAACTTCTTTCGGAACAAGACGGTCAAATTTCAAGGGCGACTGCTTTGAAAGTGATCGGAAGCGTATTGAAAACGGTTTTCTCAGACTGCCCTGCTCTCCGGTGCTAATCGGTTCGATCTCCGCCGCCTCGGATTTTACAACGGGCATCTTTTTTTCAAGCGGCGCAGCTTCTTCAACAACGGGCGGTTCATTTTTCACAGGCACTTCAGTTTCAGCAGGTTTCGGAAGCCAATCCCTTTCATCTTCCAAAAATGACTGCACGATTTTTTTATGCCTTTCCATAAAATCCACGCTGACATGAAGCACCTTGTCATTCTGGGTGTCATTCGCATAGAACACGCACTGGGTTATGTTGTGCCAAAAAACAAGTCCGTCCTTGTGAAAAACAGTCAGATCCTTTACATGCTTTTTCGCCCAATTCCTCAGCTGCATGTACGGCAATACTTCATCCTGATAAAGGACTTCCAATGCAGATTTTAGATTTTCAACGCGGTCACGGATGCCGATATAATCAAGGTAGTCGTTTTCTTCTGCAAAATAAACCCTTTTCAATATTGATTTGCGTCCGTTGCTTCTGGTCTGCACTGTTTCCATTTCAAGCGAATAACCGACTCCGGTCTTATCTTTGCTGTAAAGGAAAATATCGGCAACTTCAGGAGAAACATCTTTCAGGCTTTCGCTAAAACGCTCGGTGTTCCTCAAAATCTCCAAAGGGAAAAAATCTTCAACGTCAGAACCGTCATGTCCATCCGGTGAGCAGCATATTTTATCTATCGTTTTATTCAGATATTCCGTAAAAAATTCGGATGCCTTTTTTTTAATTTCCCCAATATTCATTTTTTAATTCCCACCAAATCTTTTTCTGCTGACCAGAGTTTCATCTGCCTATTATTCATTAGTTGTGCTTTTTTTTCAAGACAAAAAGAGCCTCTTGAAATTTTCTTCTATTGCCGCACCCATTTTTGAAACCGGGACATGGCGTTTTGCAGCTATGTAATCATAAACATAAGTCAGATTTTCCGGAGTGTTCAAGGTGTTTTTCAAAGGAACCGGCGCATAATAAGGAGAATCAGATTCAATGAAAAGGCGGTCTTTCGGAACATACTCGATTATTTCGGCCATATCCTGAGCGCCTTTTTTGCCTGAATAAGTGACTGCACCGCTGAAACTGATGTACCATCCGAGGTCAAGGAAAAAATCAAGCTCCGACTTATCATAGGAATAGCCGTGGATAACGCCTTTGTTCCATTTGATTGCTTTCAGAACGTCGGAAGTTTCACGGAATCCTTTTCTGGAATGAACGATTACCGGCATGTTCAGCTTTTTTGCAAGAGTCATTTCCAGGGCAAACAAATCCCTTTCTTCAGAAATCGTCTGATTGTCAAAATAATCATGCTCGCGGCCTTCATAGTCGGCAGATTCCCAATCATGGTCGATTCCGCATGGTCCGATTGCAACAAGGCGGCCGGCAAATTCATCGTCGGAATTTTTAAAATCATTTATTGTATTTTCAAGCGTTTCGATGTAAGAGTAGCGGTTTTCGATGGAGTCCAAATCTCCCGTAATGCCTGCGCAAAAATAAATCATCTGGCGGGCATTTTTCTGCGCTCTTTCATCTTCAATCAAATCAAGAGCTTCCCTGATTGCATCAGCACGCTGAAAGATGTCATCGGCCTTTATACCGGCATCCAAGGCAAAGAGTGGTTTTGATCCGGCCATACGCTCAAAAATTTCAGCTCCATAACCAGAGCCGCCTTCTTCCGTCATCTTTGAAAAATTAAAAAGGATATCAGAATACATATTTCTATTTCTCCTTGCTTTCCGGTTCATCGGATTTTTTTAGAAAAAATTTCCTTAGGATTCTTTTTATTCCCAATGTGATTGCAATGCAGAGCGGAAAAAACGGCGTGAACGGACCTGCCCAAAATGCAAGGCAAGATGAAGCGACCACAAAGCACCACTTCCACTTGAAAATAAAATACAAAACATAACAAAGCCATACAGGTGAATATACGACCGCAACGACGATTCCGAAAATAATGAATGTCTTTACATCCTTGATTTCGGACTTAATATATCTCCAAAGCTTTTTTGCCTTCAGCTTTATCCATTGCCAAAATTTCTGAAGCCGGCTTTTCCTTGCCAAGCGTCTTTCTTCTTTTTTTGCAGAATCATTTTCCATGATATAACAGTAATACATTTTTGAAAAAAAAGAAACCGCAGCACAAATGGGCGTAGTCCATGCAAACCAATGTTTTTTATGGAAATGTGTTGCTTGTTCATGCAAATCGGTTCTCCTCCAAGAAAAAAATTTCAGGACTCAGCATCTTTTGTTGAACATGTCGAGTCCCTGAATTTTCAAATACAAATTGTTAGAGTGGGAAAAATTCATTATAATATCTCTAAATTGCAAACTCAGGGAAAAATATGGACGTAAATCAGCTGAATTTTATTTTGGAAAACACACCGGCGGAACAAAACATTATGCTTGTGGGAAAGCATGGTATAGGAAAAAGCAGGATTCTTGAAGAATATTTTTCTAAAAAAGGCGAAAAAGTCGTGACTTTGTTTTTGGGGCAGATGAGCGACCCAGGCGACTTGATAGGGCTTCCGTCAAAAGATGAAAAAACAGGCAGGACAGATTTCATGCTTCCATATTGGTTCCCGGTTGACGGAAAACCAGTCGTGCTTTTTTTGGACGAGCTTAACCGTGCGCGCCCGGAAGTTTTGCAGACAATCATGGATTTGACGCTCAACAGAAAGCTTGCAGGAAAATCATTGCCGGAAGGGAGCAGAATCATTAGTGCGGTGAACAACGGAAATGAATATCAGCTCACGGATTTGGATCCAGCTCTCGTAAGCCGGTTCAACATCTATGAATTTTCCCCGACCGTGCAGGATTGGCTTGATTGGGCAGAAAAATCAGGATTGGACAAACGTATCATTGATTTTATCTCTGAAAATCCTGAATATCTTGACGGCGACAACAGCGCAGAATCTTCATCGCTTGAAAAAACTCCCGACCGGAGAAGCTGGGAACGGACAAGCAGCATAATCAAAAAATTCGATGAGCTGACAGATTTCCACAAACCGATCGTCACGGGAATCATAGGAGCGGAAACTACTGCACTGTTTTTTAAATTCCTAAGCCAAAACAATGTCCCGTCGGCAAAAAACATTCTGTGCGGTGATTTTGATTCTGCCGAAAAAAAATTTGAAAAACTTTCACCAGTCGATTTCACTCAGATCAACGCGGCGGTTTTTAATTTCATTGAATCTATGAATTTCAGCGGCGGTCAAAAAGATTTGGTTTCAAAAAACCTGGAAAAATATTTTGATTATATCTCTGAAAAACAAAACAAAGAAATCACGCTGCATTTTATTTCGTTGATCAGTGAAAAAAATTTTCCGAGCGCTTTGTTTTTTATTTCAACGGAATGCAAATCAGTTTACAAAAAAATTTTTGAGGCACTGTAGAATTGATAAAATCTTTCGTAGAAAAAACGCTTTCTGAAATTTCTCAAAAATGGTTTTACACGGAGCCGCTTTTATTTTCTGTTTTAAAGACACATTCTGTTTTAAAAAACGAAAATCTTTCAATCCCGATGCGCACCGGACGGATGGTCATTGAATATTCAGAAACCGCACTGGAAAATCTTCCGCCTGAACAGATAGAAGAATACTTGAAAGTCGAAACATACAGGATTTTACTTTCGCATCCATATTCAAGGAAACCGTATCATGCACAAAATGCAATCCTTTTGATGGCAAGCGATGCGGTCATAAATCAGCTCTGCAAGATTTCAGTGCCTTTGCGCGGCGTTGAATTTTTAAAACGTGAAATCGGGACGTTCGCAAATTTTCCTGACATGAGCTTTGAGCAATGGTACAAATACATTTTCGATCTTATAAAAGACACCAGGGGCGGCACCAGTGCAGGGTTCAGTGCATTTGATTCCGGGGATTTTGACGAAAGCACCGAACTATGGGAAGAAAACGAAGAAGCACAAAAAAACATACGCTCACAAATCCAAAAAACAGATGCAGATGAAGGATGGGGAAGCTTGAGCGGCAATGCAAAACGCACGCTGAAAGAATCCGAAGATTTTTCATTTGATTACAGACGTGCGCTCAACAGATTCCGCCAGAACATCGTAAGCGCAAACCGAAAGCTTACACGCATGAGGCCAAGCCGCCGTTATGGATTCAATGCAATGGGAAGCCGTTATGAGCGCAAGGCAAACATCTTGATTGCGGTAGATTCAAGCGGCTCAATACAGGAAGAAAGTTTTTCCCATTTTTACAAAGCGATAAAAAACATTTTCTTTTTGGGAATCATAGAAAAAATCGACCTGATTTTTTTTGACGTGAATTTGAAAAATACGCAGGCTGTAACTTTCAACAAAAACGTAAATCTTTCTGAAATAAAAGGAAACGGCGGAACGGATTTTCAGTGCGCAATAGATTTTTTTGAATCTCATGACGCAGATTACAGCGGACTGATAATTTTCACCGACGGAGAAGGAAATCCACCGAAGATAAAATCTTCAAAAAACATATTATGGATTTTGGACACAAGGCTTGCCTACGAAAAACACAGGCAATGGATAGAAACTTCATGTTCATCGGCGGCAACTTATCTGCCGTTCTAGAAATTCACAGGAGAAAAAAATGTACGAAGACGTAGAAGCTGATTTTTGGAAACAGATTTTAATCACGATGCAGCAAAAAAACATGACGCGCTTTGACGGAGAACCGCTTTATTTTGACGGAGCGGCAAAAGCATTTGATGAATTTTCAAAAAAGCATCCTGACATAAAGGCAAGTTTTGAAATGTCTTCATCTTATGCAACTTGTGAAATGGAAATTTCCGCAACGATAAAACTCAGGCTTTTTATACAATCCCAAATCAAAGGAACGCTTTTACAGCAGAACGGAACCGATTTCATAAAAATTGCCGATGCTAAATTTCCGAACAATCCATTTACGGAAATCGAATTTTTCTTTGAGCATAAAGACGAGTATCTGAATCAGCTTGCGGAAATAAAATCAGATTCGGTCAAGAACAACAAAAAACAGCAGGTCGCAAAAGAATTCCTGACAGCATACGTTGAAAAAAAATATCCAGATTCAATCAGCAGCATAGAATCGGCAGGCGACGGTTTCATACTTTCTCTGGAGATCGGCGGAACAAAAACACAAAAGCATATTCCGCTCGACCAGATAGTTCAGTGCAGATTTGATTTTTAAAAAGCTTTTTTATTTAAGTATTGCATCAAGGTTCACGCTTAAAAATCCGGCACGGCTGGTTTTGTAGAAATTGGTTTCTTCCCATGCAACGTAAAGCGTGTTTCCGGCAAGCGCAAAATCACCGTATGTATAACCTGCTGGCAAAAGTGGAAGCCTGAATGCCATCACGTCATCAGTACCGGCGGCTTTGATGTATGTGGTTCCGTCTGCAAAAACGGCGGCAATGTATTTTTCATTTGCACCGGCATTTGCATATTGAGGAACGGTTCCACTTCCAGCCTGATAATATTGAACCGGAGATGTTCCGCTTCCATTTTTCCATGTAATGTTGAAGGTAAATTCACTCGGAATGGATGCGACCAGGCTTTTGAGTGATTCCGGCGCAGAGCTGAAAGATTTCGGCATGTTGAGGTGGCGGTAATTTTCTTCGGTTGACTGACGGAAGGTAAAATCAGATTTCTTTGAAATTGCAGGGCTAAGCTCAACGATCGGGATGTTTGTTTCCCAATCAAAATACGTGAACTCAACTCTCTTTCCTTCGACGGTTTTCTTTGCCGAGCATGACCATGTTTTTCCGTCCCAAAAATAGCCTGAAACCTGCTGCTCATCATCAAGTCCGAGATTGCCGTAAGAAACCAGCGGATAGAACATTTTTGCCCTCACGTCATATTCAACCAAAAAAGGACGGGACGGCTGGACTATATCAGAAATGGAGCCTTCAAATTCAGTATTGAAAAAACTGCTTCTATAAAGATAGAAAACGGGATTTCCTTCGCAAAAAACGATTGAATCAGCAGTTACGCCGGAAAAAATGGAGGCATCTGTATGCAGGTCAACGGAATCTTCCGTAAAAGTCAGCATTCCAAGGCGGTTTACCAAAGCATAGGCCGTTGAAGAATCACCATGAGGCACAGTACCTGCAGAAGCAAGGCGCACGGTTTCCGTCCAAGGCAGCTCCGATACCTGAGGCACGTTTTGCGGAAGATCACATTTTTCAAAAGACGATTCGGTAAAATAATACCACTGGTGATTTTTTTGAACGGTTTTCAGCTCCAGTGCATCACCAAGGCTCTGCTCACCGGATGCATCTGCCACCGGTTCATTTTTTTTGGTGCAAGAAATCAAAATCGCGCTGAAAGAAAATACAAACAAAACTCTTCTAAGAAAATTCGACCTGAACATTTTCCAATTGTACATTTTATCTGCATTTTAGGGAAGATTAGACCCCCTTGGATTTACGGAGCGTTTTTTCAATTATCCGGCATTTTTAGGTCTGATTTTTTAAAAGTTCCGGACGCAATCTTTTCTACGATTCTGTCTGCATCAAGATTCCAAGGATTTTCAAAATCATTGCATGAGGAGATGAATTTCAGCCAGTTGAACCGGGAAATATAGTCCTGCGAGATTTCCTTGGATTCTGAGCTTCCCCTATACAAACGGTCGGCAATATAGGCACAAAAGCCTCCTTTTTCATCGAGTGCCGAAGAATACGGATAAACTGCGCCGCATGGATCATGCATTTTTCCGTCTTTCACCGGATATGCAAGGATTCCCAGAACCACATTTTTTGGAAGCTCCATTGAAAAAGTTTCTGCCGTTTTTTCAAGCGTAAAAGCCTTTTCAGAGCCGCCGTCATGCACGATAATCTGCCAGAAATCAAAATCCGGGGGAATTCCGCATGCATTACCGGCGCAAAACGAAAAAACAGCGCATGTATCCGGGTCAAAAACGGTGCATGCAGATAAAAAGCAGAGTGCGGCGCATAAAAAAAGCAATTTTCTCATATATTTTTTCATATAATTGTTATATGCAAAGAAAATCAAAATCCGCATAAAAATTCAAAAAAAAAGCTGAATTTCTTAAAATTCTGTTTCCCCTTGACTGCTTATGGGTTATAATGGTAGTAGAGAGAGTGTGCCGATTATAGTAGAGATGTGTTTTTTATAAAATTTTACCCTCCCGTAAAAAAGTAAATCAGCAAATGTTATTCTATTAAAAGATTTGCAGGTCGGTAAAAAAGCAGGCGGGTCAAAAAGATTTCCTGCCTTTGTCAAAGAATTTCCAGTCCTTTTTCATGGAGGAGGATTATATGAAAAGATATTGTTCTACAGCCGTTGCCGCCATACTGATGTTCTCATTGGTTTCCTGCGGTAATTTTCAGATTCCTGAATCAGTGTCCATAAAGACAGACGCAAAATTCCAGGCACCTCTGGGAACCGGTTCATTCGGTATAAGCTCTGTATTTGATTTCAACACGCTTCGCCAGACCATACAGGACGCTCTTCCCAACTCTCAGGTCTATGACTATATAATGCCGGAAAAACCGGACGTGCAGAATTACCTTGTGAATTATCCCATCCCGGACTTGGGCGACATGATTCCTACGGACATGCTGAGCAACCTGAATCTGGGTGATGCACTTGGAAGCAATTTCCCGATGACCATACCGATTCCCATTTCCACAGGCCAGGATCTTTCTCAGGATTTTTCAGCGCCTATTACATTGCCGGAATTCGCACAATATTTTACAAATCTCGGAGCCGTAGATTTCGACACGGATGAATTCAGCGAGGGGCCGGTTCCAAGCATACCGACATCTCTCATGCCGGAAGCAACCGTAAAAGGCGGCAACGATGATCTTTCATATACGAGAATCTACTATTCAGCAGGAAAAATAAAGCTGACTTTTACACAAAAAGACAGCAATTCATATTCAAGCGGCTATCACCTGTATCTCAAGGCAACTATATATGACGGCTCAAACATCATAGCCTCAAGCAACAACGGAAATCTGCAGGACATAACGGAAAATCCGGTTCTGGAAATTCCTATGACAGCTTCACAAGGACTCCCAAGCACGTTTAAAATAAAATTTGAAGGAAATGCAAGCGGCGGTGACAGTTCCGTAAAACACCAGCTTAACATAAAGTCTACGTTCGCCGACATGAATCCGACCAAAGTCGAGGGAGTAACGGCAAACGGCTCGGCCCTTGGATTGAATGCAGACTCACTGAAGCAGGAAAAGACCCTTGATCTCAGCGGCAAAATCCCGTCCGGCGTAAAAAGCCTGAAATTCTCGGGTGCAAAGCTTAAATTCAAAGTAAACGCCCCGGAAGGTTGGTCAGGTGTTTTCCTTGAAATCGACGATGAAAACGGAGGCCTTGCATTCAGCGGCACGGGTTTGACCACACACTCATTGACCAGCACAAGCGCAAATGACGGAAGTCTCATCAACAAGACATATACTTGGGATGCAACGATCGACGCAACTCAGGCAACGTCAATCAAGGCGACGATCAAGCCTACCGTCAGGCTGCAGAATGCAACTATTGCGCTTAACCCAAGCCAGACAACCGTTGACGTTCAGACCGAAACATCTCTTTCATTGAAAAACATCGATGAAATAGTAGTGGATCTAAATACTTTGACGAACGGAGGCCTGCAGTTTGATTCTCTGCCTCATACGATGCCTTCAACGCTCATCCAGTATATAAGGGGCATTAGATTCAAAGAATATGCTTCCGATGTAAACGGAAATGCAACATCCAACAAAAGGGAAGGACTTGGATTCAAGTGTTCCGTAACAAACACCCTCCCGGCAGGAAACGACATAGCGCTGAACGTCAAGCTTTTCACGGATCAGTCCGATTCTACAAAATACTATTTCGACAAGGAGCTGGTCATCCCAAGCAACGCAACTGACAAAGCCGTCAATTGCATCGATTATCCGAACATACAGTTCCCGGCCTATGATGAAAACCAATCAGAATTTGACTTCGGACTCGATATTTCAATCAAGAACGCAAATAATTTCACGCTCAAAAATATAGAGCTTGGAAAAGACTACTCAATCAACCTCACGATAAATGATTTTGTCCTTGATTGGGATTCAATTTCATTCAGTCTTTTAAACGCCGGTATTTTCCCAAAATCAGATTCCAAAGATTTCCCGTTCGATATTAAGGAAATGACAAAAAGTCTGCCTATACCGGAAGACCTCTTTTCTGCCCTGTCGCTCCACACGCTGCCTGTCTATCTGTATGTGCAGAGATCGGAAAACCTTTCGTTCCTTGATTCGATAAACTTTGCGGGAAAAATGTACATTTCATACAAAAAGGACGGAATTCCCCGTTATGTAGACATATTGAACAAGACACAGACCTTGCCCCTTACCTACAAAAACATAGGCATAGTCAACACAGCGATTCCTTGGCCGGTAGACACAAGCATACCGTTGGAAGGAAAACCGTCTGATCCGTCAAATGTCGCATATTACCTTTCAGACGCTCATGCAAGTGCAAGCATTGACCTGAAGGACGTTCTTTCAGATTTGATGTCCATGGAAGAGCCGAAAATCAATTATGAGATAAATGCCGGCAGCGCACCGTCAACAATCTACAAGTCAGCGATTGAAAATGCTGGCCAAGGGGAAACAAAGCTCGGCATTTCCATTGCATTCCTCCTTTCACTCGACATTGATCTTAAGTCACAGATTTCAGTTGACCTGCTGAACATGGACAACATGGAAATCATACAGGGATACAACACACCGGATGAAAACGGACAATATTCTGACCTTCTCAACCGCACGAGCGCAGATGATTATGCTGAATATGCACAATATGCAGATTTAATTGAAAATGTGGGTATTGAATACACCCTCAACAACAATCTGATTAAAGGAGACGGTCTTTCTATCATCCTTGACGTTAATGACGTAAAAGGAGAAACCGGGGTACATAAATCCGCAGAGTTCTCCAACGGACACCACAGCTTGGACTTCAACAAAGAGGACATAAAGAACGTCATGACAAAATATCCGTTCCATCCTGACATACTGATAAAGCTTGGACGGGATTACACGAACGGCGAAAGCAAAGTTACCGGATACAATTCACCTGTGAATTTCTATCTTTCACGCAGCGGCATAAGCGATCCGAAAGCACTTTCGGCAAAAATAATTGCAGTCGTAAATATGGACGGCAACACCAGCTACAAAATCTGGCAGAAATAAGAAGGAGGACGACTATGAAAAAGCTTTTAGCACTTTTGGCCGTAGCTCTTACAGCTGCACCGTTTTTTGCAGACATATATTTTCCCCACCGCTTCGTTGACATAGGCGTGGACGTATCGGCGGAAGTAAGCCAGAACCTTTACGGAGCAACCGAAGTATTGGTCAAAGACCTGGTCATTGATTTCAACAAAATCTATGACAATATGGATGACGGCGGATTTATTTTCAAGGCAGGAGAAGAAGCCGACCTTTTCGCGCGCATAAACATAAACGGCTATGGTCTCGGAGTGGAACTTTCTGAATCAGTTGCTTCTTCGATCAACATTTCCAAAGAATTGTTCGGTCTTTTGGCAAACGGAAATGAACTTGACAAGCCGACCGACGTTGGACTTGGTTTGTCGATGGAATCCTACATAAGCACAAGCATCCCCGTTTACCTTAAATTCGGCAACCTCAAAATCACGGCAAAACCGTCATGCTTCCTGCCTATAGCATACATGCCCAGACCGGATGCAAAAGTAACTTATACAATGAATTCAGACGGAATAATACGTGTGGATGCAAATGCAGACGTCAATATGTATTCAATCATCGATCTTTCATCTGCAATCACCAGCACGAGCAACGGCGAAGGAACACCGTCAACAAGCTTTGACTTTACCTCCATTATGAACGATCCTCTGGGCATGCTTCAGGAAATACCAAGCTTCATCGGAGGAAACGCTGGATTTGACCTTGCAGTGCAGGCAGAATATCCAATTGTAGAAAAAGTGCTCGATTTGGGCGGCTATGTAAGCGTTCCGGTATTCCCTGGCAGGCTTGACAACAAGCTTTCATTCTCTGCTTCAGCCTATGCCGAAACGACATCCGGTGTGCTTGACCATTATTCAGCGGAGCTTACAAAACCAGAAAGTGAAAGAAGCAACGAAATACCGTTTGAATATGACTACAGCTTCAGTAACTTTGCCGCAAGCAAGGCAGATGAGCCTTTTACAATCAACAGACCTCTGCGCATTGGTATAGAAGCCGCTTACAGACCATTCGGAGGCACTTGGTTCACATTCCATCCGAAACTTGGCGTTGCCATAAGAAATCCGTTCGGAAAAGATTTCGACTGGGCATCAAGCATTTTCCCGGAATACAGCCTTTCAATCGATCTGTCGTTCTTCAGCGTAATCAATGCGAGCATAAGCACTCAGTACATCGACAAAGTGTTCATGCACTCAGTAGGATTCTCGCTCAACGCAAGGATTCTTGAACTAAGGCTTGCACTTGGAACCGGAAGCACTGAATTTATGAAATCATTCAAACTGAGCGGATTACAAGCTTCTGTGGGCGTTTCCATGGGTATATAAAAAAAGACCTGTCCGATAGCTAGTTTATCAAACAGGCCTTGAGCCTAACAAAAAAGGGTGCACTTCAAAAAACTGAGGCGCACCCTTTTTTATGCCTGAACCGCTTTTAAAAACGGCCGCTTACTGATAATTCTGGCGGTCATGCTTTGACTGGCAGTCCACGCAATATGCCGCCCAAGGAATATATGTCAGCCTTGGCTCCGGTATCGGTTGTCCACAATCAAGGCAGATTCCGTAAGTTCCCTGATTTATCCTTGACAATGCGCTGTTGATTTGGTTCAAAAGCTCCGCATCACGTTCTCCAAGCTGATTCAGAAGATATCCGTCAACAGCATAAGAAGCAACATCTATTTCATCTCCTGGTTCCTGTCCGCTCGTAAGTTCCGTAACTTCTGCATTTCTGTCTGAAATGGATGCCACAAGCTCTTCCTTTTTGGCAAGCATCTTTTCCTTGGCTTTTTCAACAAAGTCCTTTTTCATATTAAATCCCCTTTATTGACAATTTGAAGTATTTTGTACATATTATTATAAGAATTTAAAAAAAGCAAATAAATTCGTAAGTCTTTTTTAGGGCACTTGAATGTATTTTTTTTGATTCTTTGGAGGAATCTGTGGCAAACAAAGACGAAGCTATTGAGGTTGAAGGCGTTGTAAAAGAAGCTCTTCCTAATACAATGTTCCGCGTAGAATTGCAGAACGGTGGACATGTGATTCTTGCCCATCTGAGCGGTAAAATGCGCAAACATTACATCAGAATCGTTCCAGGCGATACAGTGAAGGTCGAGCTTTCTCCTTATGATTTGAACCGCGGACGTATTATTTTCCGCGAACGTTAAACCATCAGTTTTCTGCCTAAAACCGGATTCATGCAAAAACGCTGGATCCGGTTATTTTTTTTCTGTACTGCCTGACGGGAAGATGTATTTGAGCGAATTGACGGTTCTCATGAATCCCTTTATACCGCCCACGACAAGCAGGATATTCAGCGGGAAAAAGAACAGCAATGCGCGTAAAGCCAGGAAACAAAGCGCTCCCTGGATTATGCCGGTGAAAAACATCCCGACACCCTCTTTCCTTGAAACAGGTCGTGATTTCCGTGTGAAAAACCAAGAATAAGCATTCTGCTGCTGATTTTCAGTGTTTTCGTCCGTCTTAGAATCATTTCTGGCCTGTTCCGCATAAAACTGCCAGAACGGATTTCCTGCGTAACCATAGGAAGAATTTGTGCCGGATGAAGAACTTGCGCTTGAATTTGAATAGGAGCCGTACATATCATACTGACGGCGTTTTTGCTCATCAGACAGCACCGAGTAGGCATTGCTTATCTGCTGGAATTTTTTTTCAGCAGCTGCATCCCCCTGATTTCTGTCAGGATGGTACTTCATTGCAAGAGTCCGGTATGCTTTCTTTATTTCTTCCGCCGAGGCATTTCGATCAACGCCAAGCACTTGATATAAATCATCCATTACTAAAAGGGTATAAAAAAATTTGCCGAAAAACAAGAGAAAAATTTAAAAATAAAGATTTTTTATTTGTGGCTTCGACTTCGCTCAGCCACCATAATTTTTCTTCAGCCACCATAATTTTTATTCAGCACCGCAATCTTTGTTCAGCGCCGCAATCTTTGTTCAGCGCCGCAATCACCCTCTTGACCACAATCTTTGATTTTGCTATTCTTATACATACTTCGGGGGTGTAGCTCACCTGGCTAGAGCGCTTGCATGGCATGCAAGAGGTAACCGGTTCAAGTCCGGTCATCTCCAATCTCAAAATCTTTTTTAAGCTAAAGCAAAGTCGCCCGGAAAATTCAAGGCGGCTTTTTTTTATCTGGGACAAATTGTAGAAAAACAAAAGCTTGTATGCTACAATCAGCCGATGGAGGCTTTTTATGTTCAAAGAAATTAAACCGGAGCAGATTTCCGACAACGCAATCAAACTAATCAACAAGGACTGGCTTTTGGTTTCTGCATGCACGAAATCTTATGATGCCGAAGGGAAAATTATCACAGGCCGCCCGAATACAATGACTGCAAGCTGGGGTGCACTCGGAGAACTGTGGAACAAACCGGTCGCCACAATCTACCTGCGTCCGCAAAGATATACAAAAGAGCTGATCGATGCAACGGATACTTTTTCATTGAGCGTGCTTTCCGACAAATACCGCACTGCGCTTAATTATTGCGGAAGCCACTCAGGACGCGACGAAGACAAATTCAAGGCATCCAAGCTCGAAGTTCAATACATGAACGGAACCCCGTGGATAAAACAGGCAAGGCTCGTTCTGTTCTGCCGCAAGCTTTATGCACAGCCGTTTGACCCGGACTGCTTTATCGAAGAGAAAATGCTGAAACAAAATTACAAAAACGATGATTTCCACACGATGTACATAGGAGAAATCATCAAAGTAATGGAAGACAAGCGTTAGATTTTATGCCTGACAATGAATAATCAGCACAAACAAGGGAGAGTTGTTTTCTGCATGAGGTGATTTCCTTGGACGACAAAGAAAAAAAGAGATGGTTTATCACGGCTATAATCGGTACGGTTTTTATGGGGCTTTGCCTTGTGATAAGCATTATGCAGTATTTTGTCTACAAAATTTCTGCGCCGCTCTTCATAGAAAGGTACATCGCCCTTTTTATAAACCTGATTTCTTTTTTCTGTTTCGTGGTGCTGATTTTCACTCCGACGCATTTCGGCATCTATTTTGTGATTTTCTATCTCTATGGATGCGGAAATCTTTTGGACCAGGGAAACATACTCGGTGCGCTTTGCATATTCATTTCTATTTTGTTCCTGAAAAAAATGAATCTCCTGAAGCAAAAAAAAGCGCTTAAACTCATTTTGCTTTCGATTTTGCCGTCAATTGCGCTTGCAACGCAAATCTGGTCGAAAAATCCGCTTTACTTCATGGTATCCGTGCTTCATGTCTGCGGCCTGGCCTTTATGATTTTCGTAATCTACATATTCTTTTATCCACAGATTCATAATTTCCAGAACATGACGGCATCTTTGAAGCGGCCTCTGGAAAATTTCAGTGACGAAGACATGGAATGGCTTTCAATGCTCGCAAAAGGCGAAAAATACGCAAGCATAGGCAAAAAATTCAACGTTTCGGAAAGCAAAGTAAAGCAAAAAGTGCTGGAACTCTACAAAACAATAGGTGTTCATGACAAAGTGGAATTCATGAAAATCTACCATGATTACCAGTTCCCGGATAAATAGCGAATTTCATCGATTCCCTAAAATCCACTTTTCTTTTACGTTTTCTTATGGTAAACTGTAATATGTTCAGATGAACTCATGTAGGGAACACCCTAAGTTGAATAATAAATGGAGGAAAGTAATGAAAAAAATTATTGCGATTCTTGCCGCATTTGCTGCCACAGCTACAGTTTTTGCCGGAGGAGCTAAAGACAAGGTTGAAGTTGATCCGGAACTTGAGGCAATGGTGCAGATGGTAGCCGTAAAAGGCGGAAGCTTCAAGATGGGTACATCAGAAGGTGAAGATGACGAATTCCCTGCCCACTCCGTTTCTGTAAGCAGCTTCAATATGTCAACCACAGAAGTCACCCAGGAGCTTTATAAAAAAATCATAGGTAAAAACCCGTCATATTTTGTCGGTGAAAAACTCCCTGTAGAAAAAGTCAGTTGGCTTGATGCCGTCATTTTCTGCAACAAACTCAGCGTGGCAATGGGAAAAAGACCATGCTACAGCCAGTCCGCAAACACAGACACAGATTCATGGGTCGGTGCAAGCAATATTTCATGCAACTACAATGCAGACGGATACCGTCTCCCAACCGAAGCAGAATGGGAATTTGCAGCAAGGGGCGGAACGAACAACGAAACATTCCTGTACTCAGGAAGCTCTTCAATCGATGAAGTTGCATGGTACGAAGGAAACAGCGAAGGCGAAACCCACGAAGTCGCAACCAAGGCTCCGAATTCACTCGGTCTCTACGACATGAGCGGCAACGTTTGGGAATGGTGCTGGGATAATTACTCTGCCACATATTATGTAAACGGATCAGATTCAAATGCAAAGGGACCGGCTGAAGGAAAAGGCAAAGTCCTGCGCGGCGGATCAAGATCAAGCACATACGGCGACGGAAGCAGCGTATGCCGTGTTACGAACCGCAATTCAGCAGGAGCAACCGAGCGTTACTACCTGAACGGATTCCGTATCGTAAACGCTGACTAATCACTTCTATAAACCAGCCTCCTGATTTTCAGGGGGCTTTTTTTCTAATTTTCTAATTAAAAATAAAAATTTAAATCATGTAATCACCATTCCAAAAAATTGTTTTAAAATACGTATAATTTGCATATATTCAGGGAGGAAGCAAGTGAAGAACACAGTGAAATTCGGCATTGCCGGCACGCTGATTTTGGCACTGAGCCTGATCATATCGTGCGGAAACTATGTTGACAACCTGACGTTGGCAGGCTACACATACAAAATGACAGATTTGACAAAGCCCCGCGAAACCACAAACAGCAGCGGTCACAATACAGCCGGCACCTCAGAGGTATTAGTTGAAGCCTTCGTTGCAAATTCAACGGACAATCCCATAAAATTTGGAAAAAACGGTACGAGCGTTACTTGGACGATAGACGGAAGGGAACACCATGGAACATATTCAGTGGACATGAACGACAATTCCGTCACGCTGAATGTCACCGGGCAATACTTAAACGGCTCATACAAATTTACATATACAAACAGAGGAAGAAGACTTCGTTCCCCTGATTTCGAATCTTTTGACGATGAATTGGATGATGAGGAAATTGCATACCCGGCATCGGAAGGCCCCTATCATCTGATTTATACTCTGGAATAAGCTGACCGCAAGATTTACAGGAGGTTTTATGAAAAAGAAAATATTGTCAATATTTACGGCACTTGCCATAGTACTTGCTTCTCTTTCAACTACAAGCTGCTATGAGATTCTGAACCTAATC
>JAFOTA010000256.1 GCA_017421145.1 Treponema sp. | reverse complement strand
GGGGGGGTATTATATAACTCGTTTCAGAATTATCGGATTTATCTGCCATAACTTTTTTTCCCTTTAAAATTCCATTAAAAAAATTATATCATCTTTTTTTTGTTTTTGCTAGTCTTAAGATAAAATTTACTCAATTATAGAGGATAGGGTATGACAAATTTTGTCATGGGCAGTTAAAAAAACGAAAGCTCCGGTTGGTTTTCTTCCTCCGGAAATTCTTCAATCCATTTGAACACGTTTTCTGCTCCGAGCATGATGTTGTGTTTCTTGCAGAGATCGGAAAGATATTTCATCAGTTCGTGTTCATTTGGACTTGAAGCAACGTAGCTGTTTCCGAATGTCCTTATGTACTTTGATTTCAGTCCCGGGAATTTTCTGTCGAGGGCAGCATAAAAATATTCCCGGTTTCCTTCTCTTAACGTGAGTCCCATCCCAAAACAAATGACGGCCTTTACCTTTGCCCGGACGCAATAATCAATTATGCCGTCGATGTTTTCTTTCGTGTCGTTTATAAACGGGAGGAGCGGGCAGAACCAAACCACGCATGGAATTCCTTCGTCATGGAACGCCCTCAAAGTTTCAAATCTTTTTTTTGTGGTGCATGTCCCAGGTTCAATCATCTTGCACAGATTTTCATCATGGGTTGTGAGCGTCATCTGAAGCACTGCTTTTGTCTTCCGATTGATTTTTGAAAACAAATCAATGTCACGGAGAACAAGATCTGATTTTGTCTGAACCGTTATGCCGAAATTGTTCCGCTCAATTATTTCAAGGCAACGGCGCATCAGACATAAATCTTTTTCCAAGGGAATGTAAGGGTCGCACATTGAGCCTGTTCCGATCATGCATCTGCGTCTTTTTTTATGCAGGGTGATTTCAAGGAGTTCGGGTGCATTTTCCTTTACTTCGACATCCTCAAAATCGTGCGTGAATTGATAGCACTTGCTTCTTGAATCACAGTAGATGCATCCATGCGTGCAGCCGCGGTAGATGTTCATGCTGTGAGGTGTCAGGATTGTTTTTGCGTTTACGAAATGCATTATTTACAACTCTTTTTCTGACAATCCTGAAATTGCATCCAAAAGATTTTCATAATTTTCTTTTGCCGCATTGAGCAAATCAGTTTTGTTTCGTGGTCTCGGCATTTTCTTCTCCTTACTATTTTATCGGATGGCGGATTACCGTCCTTAATTTTTCGGGTGGTGTTTTTCTAGGATCACTCAGATAGATTTCGTGATGAAGTCTTGTATCTGAAAAGTCTAATTCATATCCGCTTGATTTTGGAAAATCATCCATCTTTTTGACTGAAGCAGGTTCATCATCATATGAGCCGACATGCAAAATCTGGACGCATTTTCCTTCTTCAAATGAAAAAAGTTCCGCACGGGAGGTATCGATTTTTTTCTTTTTTTCAAGGCTTTCCTTTGCCTGGTCAAAATCCTTTTGGGTCACGAAATCCGGCAATCTGATCAGCGAAATCCATTTGAAATTTTCTTTGTGAAGATAATCGATCCCGGAAATTCCATCCTGCTTCCAAAATCCTTCAAGCGGCGGAACTACATAATCAAAATATCCGTCAATGAAACGACCGCTTTTTTTGCTCATCTTTATTGCGTAGGATATTCCGTAAAGAATATTGAGAGCTTTTTTATATTCACCGTTTTCGTCATTCGGATTTCCTTCGCCACGGACTGCAACGAAATGCATTTCCGGCACTGTCACAATCTGCGGTTCCTTTGGCGGAAGATAAAATTCCTTGAATTCTTTTTTGTAGTCAAATGCCATAAGCCTCTCCTTTTATTTTATCGGCGAACTCAGAAAGCAGGTCATGGGTGTAGATTTTTTCTCTTGTCGAATTCCGCACTTCTTTCCAAAGAATCGATGCGGTTTTCAATTTGTTCGGGAACGCGCTGCTGTCTTTGTCAGCACAAAAATCTTTTACGAATTTATTCCATTGCAAAGATATGGCATCATATTTTTCATAGACTTTTTTTCCGTAATAGATGTCCAGCAAATCTCCGAGCGTAAATGAACTGTCTCCGGTTTCCTTGACTTTTTTTGCTGTTGCAACCATGTCCACATTGAACTTGAATTTTTTAACTCCAGTCTGTTCCGAGAAAAAATCCCTGAACCTCTGGCTGAAACAAAAACCGCATTCCACAAGGCTTGATTGAAGGGAAAGCTCTGCTTCGTCCTTTATTTTTTTTCGCTGATTTGTGCCGCACTTTTTTTTCGGTGCGATTATTTTTCCGTTAAAATATTCTTCGATATTCCGGTTCAGTTCCGTTTTCATTCCCGAAGAATCGATTCCGTGTTCTTTGCAAATCTGCTTAAGCTCATCCCTGTACCAATAAAATTTCGAGAACTCTTCAAATGTTTTTATCTCGTTAAAATCTGGTCGTCTTTCCATTTTCAAATTCTATGTGCCGTTATGATTGTGAAGCTGTGAGCATTGACGGTTATTTTTATCCCGGCGATTTCACAGTACCAGTTTTTTCCTTGTCGGTAAATCATGCAGCCGGGATCAGATATTTTCTTTTTGCAAAAATCTACGGCATCATGAACGTCATCTCCCAGCGCAAGATTTTTTCGTATCCGGCATTCACCCATAACGGTCGTATGGATGCTTTCAAGGTTTTCAATCAATTCATTTCTTTGCATATCATTTGTTTTCATGTCTTTATTATAAACGATAAATATGACAGCTGCATGTCATATTTGAAATTAATTTTTATATAATTTTATTATTCCCTCCGCCAATGAAATTACTTTTTCACGGACTGATTTCGGTGAAATGATCTTCAAGTTTGCGCCGAAGCTCAAAAGCATTTCAAAAATCCAATCTGCATCCGGGATTGTGAATGTTGCGAGAGCCGTTCCGTCTTTATACTTCGTGAGTTCAGAACACATGAATGTGTCCAATAGATAAGGAAGTTTTTCAGCGGAAACTTTCGCCTTGATTTTTATCAAAGGAGCGGCAGGCGCTGAAACCTGATTTTTTTCATGCAATGGTTTTTCCGCGGTATTTTCTTGCGTGACCGTTGCCGGACGTTTTGTTTCGGATGCGTTCCTGATTCTGGAAAGCTTGAAAAATCTTACGTCTTTCCTTATTGTGCACCATCCTTTTAAATACCATGCCTGGCCTTTGTAGATGAGCTTCCATGGGTGAACCGTTCTTTTTTCGGATTTTCCGTTTCCGCTGAAGTAATCGAAAATCACCTGGTGCTTTTTAAGGATGCTGTCACGCAGAAGTGCAAAAAGCTCACGCACGGCGTTTCCTTCCGGGCTCCATGGTGCAAAATCAACTTCGAGCCAGTTGGTTTCGGACGGTGCAAGCCTTGAGATTTTTTCCACCGCTTTGTTTCCCGCCATTTCATTTGATTTTGAATTTCCGCTCAGACTGTTGAAAGCCTTTACGCTGGAAACTATCGCAAGCCTTTCATCTTCTGAAAGCAAAGTTTTATCAAGCGTGTATTTTTCGGAAATGGAAATACCGCCGCCGTTTCCTCTGGTTGAATATACAGGAACCCCAGAAAGAGAAAGCGCGTCAATCCAACGGTAGACCGTGCGTGTTGAAACTCCGAAATGACATGCCATCTCTTTTGCCGTCACCTGTTTTTTATCGATGAGGATATAAACGAATTCAAAAAGCTGATCCATCTGCATGGAATCATTATATCATTTAAATATGACAATTATAATATGACAGGCAAAAAAAAACACCGCCCGGATATATTGGACGGTGCACGTCGCATTTTTTAGAAACGCCAGAGAACTCCGATGCGGGTTGAATATGTTGCCGTTCCTATGAATCCTGTTATCCATTCAAACAGCGCGGAAAAATTGTCGGTGAAATCATAGCGTACGCCGAAAAGTGAATTCACTCTCATACCGAAACTGGAATTAGTGAACGATCCTTCGTCATTTATTCCTGTATCATAGTGATGGGTGCGCCATTGTCCGTTTATAAATGAAATGGACGTGGAAAGACCGAGACCGAGCTGGATGCTGAGATTTTGCAATCCTTGAGGAACTGTTTTCGGAAGATAGTAGTTCCATATAAAATATGCGCCGGGATTTACTGCAAAGCCGGTTCCGTTTCCCCATACATCAGTACAAGAATTTTCATAGGGATTGTTTTCATAATGCTTGTGGTTCAAATATGAATTTCCAAAAACAAAAGGAGCCTGAATCTCCACTGCAAATCTCTGGCAGCCCCAAACCACGTCTCCTCCGATTGGAAGGGTGAACCCGATTGCCGGTGCCGCTTCAAATCCATGGACAGGAAATGGTTCATTGTAATTTGAAGTGAAATAGGGAAGTCCGCCGCCGTAATTTGTTGTATTGAATCCGCTTGTGTTTCCGCTGTAGTATCCGATCGTAATCTTTCCGTAAGTGGAAAATTTCACCTCTGGAGCTGCGCTTGCAAAACCGGAAGCAAACACGAACAATGCCGCAAAAACCACGGCTGTCTTTTTCATAAACTTTTTCATAAAAACCTCCGCCGGATGATCGCCGGAAATGTTTGTTGGATGCATCCGGTTCAAATACTGTATCATTTTTTTCAAATATATAAAACCCTAAATTCACTGTTGAAAAATTTCTTTACTGATATATAATGGTTCTATGAGCAGAAAAAAAGAACGGAAAATCAAAAAGCTCCAGCATCTTTCGGTAGGACCTGTAGTTTTTGAAATATTTTTAAGAGAGCTGGTCATATATGCGGTTACAGGCTTAATCTGTTTTTTTGCAATTGTCGGAGCAGCATATGCCGTCATCCTGCAGAATGACAAGGAATGTTTCCAAATCGTAAAGGCAGTGGAAGAGCTTTGGGAAAACCAGGAATCAGATGCCGCGTATGCTGAGTCAGAGAAAAAAATCAACATACTGAACGAAACTTTTGACGGTGTGGATAGCATATATGTCATCCAGAAAAAAGATAATTCCGTCCAAAAGATTTTCGGATCTCAGAGCGGGGCTGTTGAAAAATTCCTTAAATCGCCGATACCTTCTGATTTTGAAAACCATGGCATACTTTTTTCATCGGATGAAAACCCGCACCTGATCTTTGATATCTATGAGCCGGCAAATTTTTTTAAGGTGATTAATTCTTCAAGATTGTTCAGTGATC
>JAFOTA010000255.1 GCA_017421145.1 Treponema sp. | reverse complement strand
TGATCTTGCGGCATTCAAGGCGGCAGGCGAATCAATGATAAAGCCGGAAAAATATTCAATCAACAACATCAGCGGAACAATGAACATACTGAATGCGGCAGTCGCAAACAACTGCCTCAACATGGTGTTCTCATCAAGCGCGGCCGTTTTCGGTGAACCGCAGTATCTTCCGCTTGACGAAAACCATCCTAAAAATCCGACGAACTACTACGGCTTTACGAAGCTCAAGATCGAAGAATTCATGGCATGGTACGAACAGCTCAAGGGACTTCATTTTGCAGCCCTGAGGTATTTCAATGCTGCAGGCTACGATCCTGAAGGAGTGCTCTACGGACTTGAAAAAAATCCTGCAAACCTTCTGCCTGTCATGATGGAAGTCGCATGCGGAAAAAGAGAGAAAATCAACATTTTCGGAAACGACTACAAGACACGCGACGGAACGTGCATAAGGGATTACATCCACGTAACGGATTTGGCTGCAGCTCACGTCATGGCACTTGAATACATTGCAAAGGAGCACAAGAGCCTTACGCTCAACCTTGGAACCGGAAACGGAATCACCGTAACTGAAATGCTTGAAGCAACAAGGCGCATTACCGGAAAGGAAATCAAGGCTGAATACGTAGGACGCAGGGCAGGAGATCCGGCACAGCTTACGGCATCTTCGGAGCTTGCAAAAAAAGTCCTTGGATGGGAACCGAAATTCTCAGACGTGGACACGCTGATCGATTCAACCTACAAGGCCTATAAAAAATATTACGGAATGTAATTGACCAAGGGGGCAGCCTACCAAGGAAGCCCCTTATTTTTTTTAACGATAATTTTTTTGGAAAGATGACGATGAAAGAAGATTTTGACAAACTCAAAAAATGGATTGAAGAGCATGTGCATGACATGGTGGCACTCGAGTCGCTTTTGACAAGCATACCGGCACTTGCTCCCGAAAACGGCGGCGACGGTGAAACAAAAAAAGCCGAAGCCCTTGAGAAATGGCTGATTGAAAATTCCATAACGGACATAGAGCATTTTGATGCACCCGATCCACGCGTAAGTTCAGGAAAAAGACCGAACATGGTAGCGACCATAAAAGGAAAATCTGACGGATGGAAACTCTGGGTATGCGCGCACATGGACGTGGTTCCCGTCGGAGAACTTTCGCTTTGGGAAAACGACCCGTGGACTGTCATTGAAAAAGACGGAAAGATTATCGGACGCGGAGTTGAGGACAACCAGCAGGGTCTTTGTTCAGGAGTGCTTGCAGCCCTTTCGTTCATAAAGCTCGGAATCACCCCGGAGCATACGATAAAGCTTTTGTTCATGGCAGACGAAGAAGTCGGATCTGCATACGGAATGAACTATCTTCTTGAAAATCACCGTGAACTTTTCGGAAAGGATGACCGCATACTGATACCGGACGGAGGAGACCCGAAGGGAGAGACAATCGAAGTTGCTGAAAAAAGCATTGCATGGTTCAGGTTCCATACAATAGGAAAACAATCCCACGGTTCACGCCCGGATTTGGGAAGGAACGCAAAGCTTGCCGCAGCAGACCTCGCTCTCAGGGTCAACGACATGGAAAACTTTTTCAACAAAAAAAATCCTCTGTTCGATCCGCCCCATTCAACTTTCCAGCCGACCATGCAGCTCCAGAACGTAGAGGGCATAAACATGATTCCGGGAGACGACGTGTTCTGTGCAGACTGCAGGATCAACCCGGACTATCCTCTTTCGCTTGTCAGGGAAGAGCTGAAAAAAAGAGTTGCTGCCGTTGAAGAAAAATACGGAGTGAAAATCGAAGTGTCGGAAGCCCAGGCAGAAGAATCAAAACCGACGCCGGTAGATTCAAGCGTGGTAAAAGAGCTTGAGGAAGCAATAAAGGAAGTTCATAACATCGATGCAAGGACCGTGGGCATAGGAGGCGGAACGGTGGCTGCCGGAATGCGCAACCTCGGATTCAACTGCGTAGTCTGGTCAACCATGGACGAAACATGCCATCAGCCGAACGAATATGCAATCATCGAAAACATCGGAAAAGATGCCATGACGATTGCATATATGGCTGCAAAATAAAGCTGCTTCTGATTAACGGATTTTCAGGAACAAACCGAGCACTGCAACTGATATGAGCAGCTGCAGGATCGTGAATTTTATCAGAACCTGTGTCGGTGACCATCCGCGGTTTTTACGCATATGATCATGCAGAGGGAAACGGACGTTCTTGAAAATCGTTATGTGGAGGAATCTCTTCAAGGCAACTTTCAAAAGCCCCATTCCTCCGTTTATGAAGATGATTGATGAGGTTGCAAGGAACATGAAAGGGTTTCCGGTAATCATTACGCAGATTCCCATGTAAAATCCCATGGCCCTTGAACCGGCATCTCCCATCAAAACCTGGCTCGGATATGCATTGCGCCACAGATAGCCCATAAGCACACCTACAAGGCAGAAAGTCATTACAGCCCATGAAGCGCCTTTTCCAAGATTGGGGATAAGAAGATAGTTTGCAATCTCAACGTGTCCCAAAATGGCATAGAGGATTATGCCCATGATGATCAGCGCAAGAAGAACCAAAGATGATGAAAGGCCGTCAACGCCGTCGGTGCAGTTGGTCGTATTCACGGACACCCAGAGCAAAATAGTGGTGACTATTATATAAACCCATGGAGCAACGGCTACAGGATCCTTTACGAACGGGAACCAGAAATAAATCTTTCCGTCCGGGGAATCCTTTCCGATCGTATATGCCAAAAGACAAGCGGCCGCAACCGAGATAATGAAGTCAAGCACGGCCTTTCTGTATTCGCCCCAACCTTTCTGGCTCCTGTCATCAAGATAGCCGGTGAGCATCATGAGCCACGTAAGCAAAAGCACTCCGCCCTGCTGAAGGTTCATCGGAATCAAAAAGAGGCAGAGCACCACGAAAATAGTGATGAAAATAACGCCTGAACCGGTAGGCTTTCCCTTGGCCGCTTCTGCAGTCAGCGTATATTCACGTCCACGGTCTGTAGGAAGGAATTTATACAGCTTCGGGAGCAATTTCCACACCAAGAAAAAACCAAGGTAAAGGGCTGCGACAATCAAAAGTCCGTAAGACTGAAAAAGCCTGGCAGGTCCCCAAACATCAGAAAGCCATTGACCGATATAATAAAGCATCCTTAACTCCAACTATATTCTATAATAATATGCAACAGCGTACAGAATACTAATGTTTTACGGTTTAATCAACATATACCGCAAAAAAAAACACGGTAAGTCTAAGTGCGTTTTTTCATGGATGCCCGGTATTCGTTCGGCGGACAGGAGAATTTTCTTTTAAAAAGAAGGATGAAATAAGAAAGAGACTCGAATCCGGCGTTCTCTGCAATCTCGGTAACGGATTTGTCTGTACTGCACAGCTCTTCAGCAGAAAGTTCCAGACGGTAATCATTGAGATACTGCACGAAACTGCGGCCTGTATCCTCCCGGAAAACTTTCATGAAACGGCTTGGAGAAAGACCTGCATTTTTTGCAGCATCCCGGACGCTAATCTTTTCAAAGAAATTTTCCTTTACGAAAGAAAGAGTCTTTTTAAGCCTTTCCGATTTTGCCTTGGAAGATTTCCCCGGATCAGAAACCGCGGCTTCATTTCTTATGACATAAAGAATTTCAAAAAGCCTTGCCTTTATAAGAAGCGCACTTTCAATTTCATCCTGTTCCCAAAACGGAGTCAGGTCTTTTACGAGCGGAAACAATCTTTCGTTCAGCCGGCTCTTTTTTTTCAGATGATATGATGAAAGCGACGTGCAGTTTTCGAATTTTGAAAGGAAGCGTTTGCTGCATATTGAATCAGGATTTTCTTCCAAAAACGAAAGATCAAAAAGTATGTTGTAATATGCGAATTTGTTTTTCCCGGAACTTTCGATCGAATGGATTTTTTCAGGCGGAACCATAACGATGTCCCCTTCCCTGCACAAAAATGATTCTCCTGCCACGCTGATTATTCCGCGTCCGAACGTTACGAGTATTATTTCAAATTCCTCATGCCAGTGAAGCGGAAATCCTCCGAGCCACTCAGGTATGCGGCCATGGTAGACCGAAAACGGGAAGCTGGTTTTTCCGTGCACTGCAGTTTCATGAAGCGATGCAAGCGGCTTTTTCATATGCAGATTATAGCACAAAAACAGTAGTTTTGTTATATTATTCCGGCTTTTTTCTTAAAGATTTCCTATTTTACAGTGCTATTATTATAATCATGAAAACCAGTGAATTCAAAGAGCAATTGATTAAGACTGCGCTTCCGGTCACAGTGCAAAGCCTTACGCAGGCATCTCTTTCCCTGATCGACCAGATCATGATAGGAAGCCTTGGTTCCGCAACGATCGCAGGAATCGGTCTTGCAGGAAAATTTTCATCCCTCTTTTTCGTGACTGTCTCGGCAATAGTCACTGCGGCAGGAATACTCGTCGCACAGTACAGGGGCGCAAAAAACAGCCGTGGCATAAACGACAGTTTTTTCTTTCTATTTTATTGCTCCTCTTTGCTTGTGATTGCGTTCACCCTGCTTTCATTTTTCATGCCTCAAAAAATCATGTCGCTCTATGCAGATGATTATGCAACCATATCCGAAGCGGCAATCTATCTCAAATGGAAATCAGCTGAATACGTTCCGGCAGTGGTCACGCTTTTTCTTTCCACTTTGCTCAGGAACATGGACAAATCAAAGCTTCCGGCAATAGCAGGCATAGTATCAATAGCGGCGAACACAATACTCAACTGGCTCCTTATTTTTGGAACCGGAATTTTTCCGAGAATGGAAGCGGCTGGTGCGGCACTGGCAACGGCAATCTCCCGGATCATCGAAATGATTATCGTGGCGGTACTTTTTGTCCGTGAAAAAAAAGCCCAGGAACTTTACTTAAAACCGGTAATCAGATTTTCAAAAAGCTTCGTAAAAAAAGCATTCAAAATCCTTATTCCAATCCTTGTCGGCGAATTCATGTGGTCGCTCGGAGAAAACATGTATGCGGTGATTTACGGACACATCGGAACGGAACCTTGCGCATCAATGACCCTCATGTATCCTATCCAGGGAATTGCAATAGGCGCACTGTGCGGAGTTTCATCGGCAGCAGGAATCATCACGGGAAAAGCCCTCGGTGCAGGCGACATGGAAAAAGCATGGAAATACGCAAAAAATTTCGTCCGTCTTACAACAATCTCCGGGATTGCCATAGGGGTTCTTGTATCGGCAATATCACCGCTCTACGTCAAATTTTTCAACGTGGCTCCAGAGACAAGGGAAGGAACGATCAAAATACTCCTTGCATTTTCAGCTGTCTTTACGGCAAAAGTCTTTAACATGGTGATCGGAGGAGGAGTATTGCAAAGCGGAGGACAGACAAAATTCATTACGGCAGTCAACATAATCGGCACATGGGGATTCGGGGTCCCGGCAGGATTTTTAGCGGCATATCTTCTGCACCTTCCGATCTGGTGGGTTTATTTTTTCCTTTCGCTTGAAGAATATGTGAGGCTTTTGATAAGCGTATGGCTTCTGCGGTCAAAAAAATGGATGAGGAACGTCACGCTTGAACCGGCAAAATGATTTTTTCGGACGGGCTTATAATTTTTTCTGTTTTCCAACCCACGGATCTATGATAGAATACGGATATGAGAATTACAGCTTTAAATCATAGTCTGGAAGGCCACATTACTGTTCCAGGCTCCAAGTCACATACAATCCGCGCTCTTCTGCTTGCAACGCTTGCGGAAGGAACGTCTACCATACATAATCCCCTTCCCAGTGCGGACTGTCTTAGTACTGCGGCGGCGGTTCCTCTGATCGGAGCGGGGGTTGACCTGAATCTTGAAACTGAAAACCAGAGCGGAAACGACTGGATTGTAAAAGGTGCCGGGAAAAATCTGCATCTTCCTGATGATGTAGTCAACGTGGGAAATTCCGGGTCGCTGCTTTATTTCCTTTCGCCGGTTGCCGCAACAATGGAAGGATGGTCAGTTTTCACGGGTGATGAAAGCATAAGAAAAAGGCCGGTGCATCATGTCGTCGATGTAATCAGGCAGATGGGAGCGGAGGCATATATCGCACGTCCGGGAAGCAAGGGATGTCCGCTAATAATCAAGGGGCCGTGCAATCCGCAGAAACCGATAGTCACCGAAGGCTCCATATCAAGCCAGTATATCACGGGTCTTATGATGGCGGCACTCAGAATGAACGGAAGGCTCGACATTGAGCTTACAGATCCTAAAGAAACCCCGTATCTTACGATGACGCAGAGATGGCTTGAAAAAATGGGCGCAAAAGTTTCAATGAGCGGAGATTTCAAAAAGATTTCCGTTGAAGCACCGTCCGAACTGAAAGCCTTTGACTGCACGATACCAAGCGACTGGGAAGCCGTTGCATTTCCGCTGATTGCCGCAATAATAAGCGACAGTTCCATAACGATTGAAAACATCGACGGAAGCGGAACCCAGGGAGACGATGCCATTGTCGAAGTGCTCAAATC
>JAFOTA010000037.1 GCA_017421145.1 Treponema sp. | reverse complement strand
TGCGGCGTTCATCGGTCTGATTGCGGTGTTCATCGGTTTTGCGGACATCAAGGACAAGAAGGAAGCCAAAAAGGAAGCGGAAGAAGCCAAGGCTCTGGAAAACTCAGCGCAGAAATAAAAATCCGTTGACGGCAGGCTATAGAAACAAAATATTATAAGCAGGGGAAAACTCCGCCCCTAACTGGAGAACAACGGCGGTTTGGAACTTATCCAGCCGCTTTTTTTGTTGAAAAACGGGTTGGAACTTAAATTCAACAAACGGATTGGCATAGCCTGGTTCACTGCTAACGCCGCATTTATTATTTTTGCCATCTGTTCATTGGAAATAGCAGATTACTCAATATCTTCTATTGGCGCCGGAGGATTTTTCAGAGATTCAGCAAATAATTATAGTTCCATTGTACAGGGCTTTTGGTAAACCCTCAATCATCCGAAAACAAAAAACCCCGCCGGAGATGAGCGGTGAACATGCACCAGCCAAAACCAACGGGGTCTCAAATTTTATGCGGACGCTAAATCCGAAAGATTCCTATTTCTTTTCCTGAATCTTGTCCTTCTCCTTCTTCACCTTTACGTCAAGAACATCCATAAGTTTGTTGAGCGATGCGGCAAAATCAAAGTCATCTGCTGCAACGTGCGCCGAAGCTCCCCAACGGAAATTAATCGTCGCATCGAAGTAATACTTCTTGTCTTCCTTGACCCTCAATGCCAGATCAACGATAAGATCTTCCGCATAAGCGATTCTCTTGAGCTTCTGTTCGATAAGCTCGTTCTGATCCTTTGTCAATGAAAAGCCCTGTGCCGAAACCGATTTATTCATAATTTTCTCCTTGTATTTCTAGATTTTATACGCAGCAAACTGCCGCTAAATAAAGTATACAACCGAATCCGCCAAAAGGCAAAGATTTTTTCAGTCTTAAATCATACAGTTTTACAATAACTCTTAATCTATTGTCACCCTGAAAAAACGGTGTTACAATATGCATTATCCGAATGTTTGACTACTAAAGAAACAGGAGTGCTTATGAAAAGATTTCTGATTACGGCATTGGCTTTGATCATTGGAGCCGGTGCTTTTGCAATTGATTATGCGACGGTTTCAACGCGCATTCTTGACACACTTACAAGCGACTCAATATTCATTGCAGGATGCACGAACGAAAAGGAAGTAACGCTTGCATTTGAAAAAGGAATGAAAGATCTCGTCTCATGCACGGTTCAAAACGGCGAGGAATTTGCTGATGAGCTTATATCCATGCTTCAGCCAAAGAAAGAATACGACGCTGCGTTTGCAAAGGCAGAAAAAGAAGAGAATCTCAAGGACATATTCGACTACAACCACTTCAACTTCACTTTCGATGACATAAGCGACGTAGTAAACGCATTCAAGGCAAGGCTTCCAAAAGGCTCACCGAAATACTACCTGATAATCATGCCGTCAGAATACGAATGGGACTACATCTTCCTGTACGACGCAAAATCAAAGAAAGCCTCAATGATGTACGATTTCTTTGCCCCAGACGGATATTGGGATGATTATTATTGATGAAAGGCCTTTTCAAAAGAATTTCTGCCGCATTGATCCTGACGCTTCTTTCAGCCGGGATTTTTGCGGCCCAATATGAACAGAATCCCCTCCAGTATTTCAAGGACAACCGCAAGCCGGATTATGAATTTGCCATGGACAAGGCAAAAGAAATAAAGGAAACCCTCGAAAAACAGGGATATCCCTACGCACTCGAAGCTGCGGCCATAGTCTTCCCGGAAATGATACGGTATTCAGCGTTCCAGAATGAAATAGAATCCCTTATCAACGAGCTTCTGGCATTCACGTCGGAAGAAAGCAGCGGATTTTCAATCGGACTCATGCAGATGAAACCTGATTTTGCCGTTAAAATCGAAAAAATCATAGCCACATACCCGGATTTTGAAAAAAAATATGCGTCCATAAATTTCAAGGGAGACTCTTCATCATCAAAAGCCAGGCACGACAGAATACTCAGGCTCCGGCAGCTTGACTATCAGATCGAATACCTGAAAGCATTCATGGACTACGAAATCATGGTACTGAACCTGAAAGACGAAAACCAGAATACAAAAATCAAGTACCTTTCCGCCGCATACAACTACGGCATACAGGCAACAAGGAAACCGCTTGAAGACATCTTCGGTTGGAAATCCTACCCGTCCGGAAAAAGAAACCTCTATTTCAACTATCAAAAACTCTGCCTTGAAGCCGCCGAAGAGCTAAAATCAAAGTAATGCTGGATATTCCCTGCCCATCGGTACATCCGGCGGTTACATTGTAAAAAGCTTTGAAATTCGTTATACTCCGTATAATTATGTCCTATTATGATTCTTTTGACGTTGCCGTTGTGGGCGGTGGACATGCCGGTATAGAGGCAAGTTCTGCATGTGCCCGCATGGGACTTAAAACAATACTTATTACCCAGACCATCGATTCAATCGGCCGGATGAGCTGCAATCCTTCAATCGGAGGCATAGCCAAGGGAAACATCGTCCGTGAAATCGACGCACTAGGTGGTCTTATGGGAAAGATTATCGACCGCTCAATGATTCAGTTCCGTCTGCTCAACAAAAGCCGTGGTCCTGCAGTACAAGCACCACGCTCACAGGCAGACAAACTGGAATATTCAAAGCTCGCAAGGAAGATTCTGGAAACTACGCCGAATCTTTCGACGCTCATGGATACCGCAGTAGAAATAATCACGGTTCCGTCATCCACCCCCCTACCGCCGAATTCCGATTCAAGTGCAGAAAAAGGAACGATTCCGGGCGAAAACAGGGGATTCTATACGGCAGACCTGACCGAAGCTGCAAAAAGCGGCATGAGGCAGATCGTTGCAGGAATCAGGACGCAGAGAGGAAGGATCATCCCGGTAAGGTCAATAGTTCTTACGACAGGCACGTTTTTGGGAGGACGCATTTTCATCGGTGAATACGACGCACCTTGCGGAAGGCTTGGTGAAGGAGCCGCTGTCGGGCTTACCGAAAGCTTGAACAGGCTTGGATTCACCACCGGAAGATTGAAGACAGGAACTCCTCCTAGAATCCTGCGGCATACGGTAGATTTTTCATCGCTTGAAATTCAGGACGGAGATGAAAAGGTCGTTCCTTTCAGCTTTGACGATGAAAAAGTCGAACGCCCCATGGTTCCTTGCCATCTTGTCTACACAAATGAAGAAACGCATAAAATCATCAGGGAGAACATCGGACGCTCACCTCTTTATTCAGGAAAAATTCACGGCGTGGGTCCGCGCTACTGTCCTTCAATCGAAGACAAAGTAATGCGTTTTCCGGAAAGGGAACGGCACCAGCTTTTTGTCGAACCCGAAGGATTGGAAACTGATGAAATCTATCTGAACGGATTTTCTTCATCGCTGCCGGAAGAAGTGCAGGACAGATTTTTGCGCACGCTCCCCGGATTTGAAAACTGTACGGTCAGCCGCCCCGGTTATGCAGTAGAATATGATTACGTGGAACCGACGCAGCTTTATCCGAGCCTCGAAACAAAACGCGTGGCAGGACTTTTCAATGCAGGCCAGATAAACGGCACGTCAGGATACGAAGAAGCAGCCGGTCAGGGATTGGTCGCAGGAATCAACGCAGGGCTTTACGCAAAATCGCACAAAAATCAGCACGGGAATCTTCCTGAACTCAGCAAGGACATGGACAAGGAAAATCAGATCAGATTTATAGAAGAAAAATCTGCAAGGGAAATTCCTGAATACAAAACGCTTGTGCTTGGGCGCGATGAAGCATACATAGGCGTTTTAATCGATGATCTTGTCACTCTCGGAACAAAGGAACCATACAGAATGTTCACTGCAAGGGCCGAATACAGGTTGAAGCTCCGCCATGACACGGCAGACCGCCGCCTCAGGGAAAAAGGATTTGAAGCCGGACTCATTTCAAAAGAACAGATGGATTCCATGCTCCTGAAATACGAACGCATAAATGAAGCGCAGAAATATATGGAAAATCATCCCGATGCAGAAAGACCGGCAGATTTTTCGGAATCAGAATGGACGGTTGCAGAGGAAGATTTCAAATACAAATATTACATCGAAAAGCAGGATGCCAGGGTCGCAAAGCTCCACAGAATGGAAAACGCACGCATCCCCGACAATTTCGATTACGGAAAGATCGTTGCACTCAGTTCTGAAAGCCGGATGAAGCTTGAAAAAATCAGGCCTACGACATTGGGACAGGCATCAAGGATTTCAGGAATCAGAAACAGCGACATAATGCTTCTGATGGTTTATCTTCACTAATCAAGGATTCAGGCTATGAAAAAAATTTTTACATTCGTTTTTTTGATTTTCACCGTCGTTTCGCTTTCGTTTGCATACGGCGACAAAAAAATCTACATCTGGGACGGTATCAAAGCGGACGGCGTATATAAAACCGTAACTCCCATGTATCTTTTCAAGGCAAAAAACACCGAAGGAAAAACACCCGCAGTAATCATCTGCCCGGGCGGAAGCTATCACCATCACGGAATGTACAACGAAGGCTCGGACGTTGCAAAGTGGTTCACGTCAAAAGGATTCACGGCATTCGTTCTCAAATACAGGACAAACGCATGGGGCTACACATATCCGGCAATCATGCAGGATCTTCAGAGGGCAATACAGCTCGTAAGGGAAAATGCAGATGAATACGGAATAGATGCGGCCAATCTCGGCATAATCGGATTTTCGGCAGGCGGTCACCTCGTTGCATGGCAGGCAGAACATTACGCAAGGATAAATCTGCTTGAAGACATGGGAATCCACACGGAAGTTTCGCTAGAGCCTTCATGGGTATGCCCGGTGTATCCCGTCGTTTCAATGCAGGATGACATCTATCACCATTGGTCACGATTCTGCCTTACAGGAACGACCAAACCGACACAGGAAAAAAAAGACATGCTTTCTCTGGAGCTTCAGGTTCCCGACAAAATGCCGCCGGTATATCTTGTTGCATGCCATGATGACAACGTCGTTAATTTTGAAAACAGCGCAAGGCTTTACAAGGCAATGAAAGCAAAAAACATAGACGTTACTTTTGCCGAATATGAAAAAGGCGGACACGGATTCGGAATGCTGAACAATAAATTCATGAAAGAACAGCACTGGAATGAATCGCTTTATGAATGGCTCAAGCAAAAAGGATTTGCAAAATAGTTCCATGAAAACAAAAAAAGCATGCATTTTTTCGTTCCGTTATTTCATTTATGATTTCGTGAGGATTACGTCGTTTCTTCCGGGGCTGATCTACTGGAGACCGAAATGCATCTACGAAAATGAAAACGCACGGAAAAAAATAAAGGGCGGCGCGCTTCTCATTTCAAACCACCTCAGCTTTATCGATCCGGTTTTTCTTATGTACGGATTCTGGTACCGCAGGCTTCATTTCGTTGCATTGAAAATTCTTTTCAACACCAAGGCAAAGAATTTCTGGTTCCGCAATTTTCAGTGCATTCCGATCGACAGGGAAAACATGAGCATGGAAACGTTCAGGGAAATCGTGGGACACCTCAAAAATGAAGAGGTCGTCGCAATGTTTCCCGAAGGAAAAATCAACGTGGAGCAAAAAGGAATCCAGTCATTCAAATCCGGGATGATTCTCATGGCAATGCAGAGCAAAAAACCGATATGCCCCGTCTTCATTCAAAAACCAAAGGGAATATTCCGCAGGGTTCTGATTGCAGTCGGAGAACCGATAGACATCGCCGGAAAAACGGCCGGACTAAAAGGAATTGAAAATGCAACTCAAGAGCTGTACAATAAGGAAAACTTTTTGAGAAATCTTGCAGAAGGATATAAAACCCGTCATCCGAACGGCAATGAAGCTGACGGACAAAAACTGGAGGAAAAATAAATGGCTTTTACAACGGACGAAGCATTCAGAAAATACACTGACGCGGAAACTTTCAGCAAAATAATAGAATATGAATCAGTTTCAGAAATGTGGGAAAAATGCATTGCAGATTACGCCGATCTTAATGCAGTGAATTTTGACGGAAAGCAATACACGTTCAGGCAGATTGAAGATGACGCCGCTTCATTCAGGGATGTACTCGAAAAGAACGGAATAAAAAAACAAAGGCTAGGACTCTTGTGCGCGAACTCATACGATTTCGTAAAAGCTTTCATTGCAATAACGACAAGCGGAAATTCAGCCGTAATACTTCCGCCGCATCTTGATGAAACGTCCGTCTTCGGATGTTCCATGCAGATCGGATTCAAGACGATAATCGCACAGGACGCACTTGAAGAAAAAACGTCGCTTGCAAAAAACAAGGGCATAAAAATCATAAGGACATCGGAAACTTCCGAAAAAAAGATTCCGCTTTCAAAAGACGTGAACGGAGATGATGAATGCGTGCTCATGTTCACAGGCGGAACGACAGGAAAAAGCAAGGCGGCAGTTCTCAACAACCGGGCCGTAATGCAGGGAACGAAAAACGGATGCTATGCATACAAAGACGTGTTCCATCAAAAATACATTCTTGTGCTTCCGCTTTCACACGTTTTCGGATTGATAAGAAACCTTATGACATCGCTTTATACAGGAAGCGAAATTTTCATCTGCAAGAACAACAAGGACATGTTCAAGGACATCGCGTCTTTCAAACCGACCATACTCGTTGCTGTTCCTGCAATCGTGGACATGGCTCTCAAACTTTCTGCACAGCTCGGAAAAAACATGTTCGGCCCGTGCATGAAATACATAATCAGCGGTGCGGCATCTGTCTCACCTTATCTGATTACTGAATGCAACAAGATCGGAGTGACTCTTCTTGCAGGCTACGGACTTACTGAATCTGCAAACCTTGTTTCAGGAAACCCTGACAATCTTGAAGCACCGGAATCTGTCGGATACTTCTACCCCAACCAGGAATACAGAATCGAAAATGGAGAGCTTTGGCTTAAGGGTCTCAACATGCTGACACGATATGTCGGAAATGATCTGGACAATGAAAACGCATTTGAAGACGGATGGTTCAAGACCGGTGACCTCGTGCGGATCGATGAAAAAGGAAGGCTCTACATAACCGGGCGCATAAAAGAAATAATAGTCCTTCCGACAGGAGAAAACATTTCGCCTGCAGAAGTGGAGGCAAAATTCTACGCACTCTCCATGGTACAGGACTGCCAGATTTTTGAAGACATTGATGAAAGCGGAAATCATTTCCTTGCACTGGAAGTTTTACCGCGCATGAGCGAGCTTGAAAAAATTTCTTCCGAAGACAAAAATGATTATCTTTTGAAAGAGCTTGAAAAAATCAACGCATCGCTTCCTTCGTTCCAGAGGGTTTCAAAAATCACATTGCGCACGAGCGACTTTGAAAGGACACCGAGCATGAAAATCAAGAGGTACAAAAAATGCAACTGACAAAAGATGAAATAAGCGCAAAGCTCAAAGAAATTCTCGTTGAAGCCGACGAAAAAAACAAGGAACTCTTAGATGAAATAACACCTGAATCTTCGTTGACGATGGATCTCGGGCTGACTTCGGTCGGAATGCTCTATCTCGTAATACTCATCGAACAGGCATTTTCCGTAGAGTTCGGAAATGTCGGCATGGATGATTTCAAGACTTTCGGCGACATGGTTAGCTATATAGAAAAGCTTCAGTCCGAGAACTAAAAATTTGGTTGATGATTTATGAGAAAGTTTTTTCATGCACTGCTTTACATATTTGCCGCGCTGTACCCTGTTTTTATTTTCGTCTGCATCGTGGTTTTTAAAATTCCTCCGCGGATCACATCTCTCTGCGTCATTGTCCTTGGAATAACTTTTTTCCTGAGCTTTACCGGAAAACAGAAAAAAAATCAGGATGAAACTTCCGGCAAAAAAAAGAAAGCATTTTTAGACTGGCGGCCGCTTGCTACTTCATTATTGATTTTTGCAGGCGGCATGCTCGGTTTCTTAACGAAGGAAACTTTTTTTCTTAAGCTTTATTCAGCTTCGATCAGCGTGATGTTTTTGATTGTTTTCGGAAGCACGCTCATCTTTAAGCCGAACATGATTTTCAGGTTTGCAACGCTTGCAGACAAAACCGTCATAGGCTCTTCATTCGAAAAAGATGTGTACAAGTACTGCCGGAACGTTACGATCATCTGGTGCATATTTTTTATTTTCAACGGAACGCTTTCCACGATCACAGCATTTTCAAAAGAAATATTCAAAGTGAACGATGATACGGCAAATGCAATCTGGTCAGTCTATAACGGAGTGATTTCCTATGCGCTCATCGGCATTCTTTTTTCATCTGAATTGTTCGTGAGAAGAATAGTCAATAAAAGAATGGTCAAGCCATTTCCGCTTTCTTCTTACAAGTATTTTTCAAGAAAACAGAATCTGGTTTTATGCTGCGTTGAAGGCGAAAAAAAATCCAAGGGAAAAACATGGAAAGATTTTCTTATGGAAACTGCGGCATTGAAAAATCATTTCAAGGAAACATGCGGAGAAAAAACAGAAATTCCGTTTTGCGACGAATGGATTTTTCTTGTGTCGTTCACAGCGGCAATCCAGGCAGGGAAAATTCCGGTAGTGAGCCTTGAAAAAAAATCTGACGTGGATTTTGAAAAAATCATTGAATCAAATCTGGTCACGGACAAGAAAATTTATTTTGACGTTCCTGAAATCAATGCGGAAAAATCAGAAATCGTTTTTCGTAGCGGCGAAGGTTCAAAAACGATATTTCTCAGTGAAATAGAAAGCAAAATCAGCGGACGGGTTTTAGAAGAAGGGAAAAAACTTGTCAGGAAAAAAAATCCTGCAAAAATAAAAAAAGATTCCGTACAATCTTCCGTCGAAGAGCTTCTTTTGATTTTTACGCTCGGATTGAAATTCTACAGGAACGGCACGGACAACATTTAAGGAAAGTATTCTATGAAAAGGAATTTTAAAATCCCCGGCAGATTGAAGACAAAAAGCTTTGTCCCTGTCTGGATTATTTTTCATCTGCTTGCCGCATCCTTTTTTTTGATAAGGCTTATTTCAAACAACGGGCAAATCGGAATTGATTCTGATTTGTTCAACATAACGCCGAAAAATTTCGACTCGGCTCCGTTGCAAAAAGCGGACGAAAAACTCACCGCAAGCACCGGAAACAATATTTTCATTTTGATTTCAAATCCAAATTTTGAAAAAGCAAAGGAAGCTGCACGGACTGTCTATGAAAATCTGGACGGGCAGGAATATTTTACCTCCGTTTCACTTTACAACGACATAAGCTCATATTCAGACGTGACGGATTTTCTCTTCAAATACAGATGGAACCTTCTCGATGAAAAATCAATAGACTTGATAAATTCGGAAGGAGGCGCGGAAACTTTTTCACAGAATGCGGCCGCAAAAGCATTCGGATTTTTTACGCTAAGCTCAATGGAAAACATCGAACGGGATCCATTCATGCTTTCCGAATCCAACCTGACGAACTATCTTAACGCACTTCAGAATTCCGGCACGGCAATGAGCGTAAAAGACGGAATGCTCGTTTCAAACAACGAAGGAATCTGGTACATAATGCTCCGCTGCACGCTCAGCAAAAAAGGCACTGCAATGGCAACGAAAGACAATGCGGTAAACGCAGTCTATGCAGCATGTTCTGCGCTTGAAAAAGACGGCACGCAATTCATCTATTCCGGAACACCATACCACACAAACGAAAGCTCATCGGCTGCATCAAAAGAAATCACCATAATTTCAATAGCATCGTTTTTAATCGTCATCATCCTTCTGATTGCGGTTTTCCGGACTCCGGTTCCGATTTTTTGTTCGCTCGCATCAATCGGAATTTCTGTCATAACGGCATTTTTGTTCACATCCGCAGCGTTCAGCAAAGTGATGATACTGACGCTCGTATTCGGGACGACACTGATCGGCTCATGCATAGATTACAGCCTGCACTATTTCATGCAATGGGCGGGAAATCCAGAACTGAAAAATCAAATTGAAATAAGGAACCATCTTCTTCCCGGATTAAGCATGGCGATAATTTCCTCATGCCTGTGCTACGCAATACTTTTGTTCGCTCCGTTCGAGCTTTTAAAACAGATTTCCCTTTTTTCTCTTACAGGACTTTTAAGTTCGTTCCTTACGACAATCTGCATATACCCTGCACTTCCGCTTCCGAAAGGAAAACGTGAGCTGAAAATAAAATCACTCTACGCTCAGAAAAAAGAAAGCAGCAAAAGAAAACCTGTCACGCGGATAATCGTCGCATCGCTTTTTATATTTTCCATAAGCGCAATAATAATATGCAGGAACCATATCGGAATTGAAAACAACATTTCGAAGCTTTATACGATGAAAGGCCGGCTGCTTCACGATGAAACTCTTGCCGCAAAAATAATACAGTACAGTCCGACCGGCTGGTTCATAATACAAGGCGAAACGGAAGACGAAGCTTTGTCGAACGAAGAAAAATTCAGGAAGACGCTTGAAAATGCATCCGGCGGAAACATAAAATACCTGAGCACGACTCTTTTCATACCGTCAGTTGAAAGCCAGAAAAAATCACGCAAGGCATGTGAAAGGCTTTTGGAACTGAGCGAAGAACAATACGCACTTCTTGGATTCCCGGAAGAATATGCAGATTCACTGCGCAAGGATTTTTATGATTCGGAAGGAGATTTCATTTCTTTTGAAAACGGAAACATTCCGCATTCTCTTTTTGATTCCATATCCATGGTTCATCTTGGAGAAATAAACGGAAAATTCTACACTGTGCTCGTACCCAACATGGTTTCGGATGAAAATGCATTTTACGGACTTTCATCTCTGGACGAAAACGTCTGGTTTTCAAGCAAGAGAACGGACATAAACAAATCGCTCGACTCGCTTACGAAAATGGTTCTGATTTTTTTCGCGGTCACATATCTTTTGATGTTCATAATCCTGAACTTTTTTTATTCGCTCAAGCAGGCATTGAAAATAATTTCCATTCCGCTTTTGATTACGCTGATGGTGCAGGCTGTATTCGCTGTCCTAAAAACCAAGCTGGAATTCTTTTCAGTGACAGGACTCATTTTGGTTTTTGGGCTTGGACTGGATTACATAATCTACATGATCGAAAACGAAAAAAACAAGGCAAAAAGCACCCGGAAACTGGAACCGTTCACGACGCTCATTTCATTCGTAACCACGGTCATTTCTTTCGGATCAATTGCGCTAAGTTCGTTCCCGCCCGTTCATTTCATGGGACTTGCAATTTCAATAGGACTTACCGTAGCTTTCACGGCTTCAAAATGCTATGACAGAAGCTGAGCCTATTTTTTTCCGAACAAGATTATTCCTATTGATTTGAAAAATCCAAGTGAGCGGTAGATTTTCACGGTATCCAAAAACGGATTGAAATGCGTCGCATGATTTTTTTCAGAATCATAAATCGTCTTGATCGGAACTTCTTCAATGCCGATTTCTTTTTCCAAAGCAAGGCAGAGCATTTTGATTTCAAATTCAAATCTGTCGCCCTTTATGCCAAGGCAGTCCGACATAAAAGCTTTCGGAAGTCCGCGGAGTCCGGTCTGCGTGTCCTTCAAATCTTTTTTATAAACCGTCTTTATAATCTTGTTGGTATTTCTGTTTCCGAACGCACTCATTTTCGGAACGCCTGGCTGGGTAAAATCACGGCTACCCATAATAAGCTCCGACGGATTTTTTTCAAGGGATTCCATCACTTTTAAAATGCACTCCGGGGAATGCTGTCCGTCAGAATCAGCGGTTATGCAGCCGATCAGGTCCGGTATGTTTTCGATGCAGAATCTGAATGCGGTTTTCAGTGCGGCTCCCTTTCCTCTGTTTTTGTCATGGACGATCACTTGCGCATGGAATTTGTTTTTTGCAGTTTCAAAATATTCTTTATAATCTTCACCGCTTCCGTCATCGACTATCACGATATTTTTTATACCGGCATCGACGAGCTTTTCAAGAAGGCTGACAAGACGCGCGTCAGGTTCATAGGAAGGTATAATCACAGGGATACGTTCTTGGTTCACATTCATCTCCGCTCAAAAAAATTCATTTTCATTTAAAATATTCCTGCACAAAATCACAGATTGCCTGATCATATTTTTCTTTATTGTTTATGCGTACGTGGGAATGAACGCCCTTGTCGAACCAAACGAGTTTTTTCGGCGACCGGCATTTTTCATAAAGACGCTCAGCTTCTTCCGGGAGTGAAAATTTATCCTCGCGGCTGTACAAAAACAAAATCGGCTTTTTATAATTCTGGATGCGTGCAATCGGGCCGTCATGGAATGTGTCTGCATGTGCATGGCGTTTCAAAAGCAGCATCATCACAGGAGTGGTCGGGAAAGTAAGATGCTTGTCCTTGACCAGATGATTGTAGAATGAGTCGCGGAAAGTCGTGAACAATCCGTCGGAAACAAGACCATGCATATAATCCGGGCAGCTTTCATCAACCATCGCATACAGTGCGGCGGCGGCACCCATGCATATTCCATGGCAGATTACGGATTTCATGTTTTTCTTTTCATGCAGGAATTTTCCCCATGCAAGAACGTCCACATATTCCGTAAATCCGGTCGTGTTGTATTTTCCTTCTGAAAGACCATGGCAGCGGTTGTCAAGCAGAAGCAGATTGTATCCCATCTTTCTGTACGGCTCCGCAAAATAGCATGAATAAAGGCAGCTTTCGCTTCTTCCGGCAATCACTATGCAGGCTTTGTCATTTCCGAAATCAAAATACTGTGCGGCAAGCTTGAACCCGGCGCTTTCGATGCTCACTTCCTCACGGAAATCCTTGTAGCTTTCACCCCACTCTTCACCTTCGGCAAACATGGTCATCTGTTCCTTGTCTTTTGTGTCGGAACATTTTCTTCCCCACTTCTCAGGCTTTGTCCTTACAAGAAGAATGCGGTAGATTATGAACGGCGGAAGGAACACGAATACAATCACATTCAAAAGTGCAATTATGCCGAGCGCAATCAAAATTATTTTCAAAACCATATCAGAATCCTATCATAAAATGCATTATGTCCTGGCCGCCATGAATTACGTTCGTTTCCAAATCCGGGAAAAGTCCGCTTATAGTACCGCTGACCTCTTCGACCATTTCATCGGAAGCATTTTTTCCCACGGCAATCATGCATGCATATTTTCCGCTCATGCCGCTGATTTTTTTCATGGCAGATTCAAGCGTCGTCTTTATGTCACCGGAAGCAGCGACAAGCTTCCCTTTGTAAAACGCGATGCAGTCATCTTTTTTGCATGAAACGGAATCCTGTGAGCAGGGCTTTGAAGCAAAGGTCAAGGAAATGACATCGGCACCAAGCATGCCCTCGTTCATAAGCCGCAGCCTTTCAGAAAAATCATCAGTCTCGACCTGACCCATCGCAAGTGCATAATAACCTTCGATTTGTCCTTCTGATTCAAGGATTGAAACGTTCGTCTTACCGGAAATCTCCACGGCCTGACGCGCCGCAAAGAAAATGTTCCTGCTGTTCGGCAGTACGATTATGTGATCGGCATCAAGGGAATTGAAAGCATCGACGAATTCTTTGGATGAAGTGTTCATCGTGCTTCCGCCTTCAATGATTATGTCGCACCCGAAGCTTTCATAAAGCGTATGCATTCCCTCGCCGTTTACGACCGCAATCACCGCGATTTTTTTATGGACGTTCATCTGTTTTTTGACGTTCATGTGAAATTCATGCTCATTCTTCTGAATCTGCATGTTGTCCATTTTAAAAGTGACGAACTCACCGTATCTCTGGGCAAGCTCCAGAACTTTATACGGCTTCATCGTATGTATGTGGACTTTTATGCGGGAATCATCCTGAAATGCGACTATGGAATTTCCGAGCGGCTTGAGATTTTCGATGAAATCTTTCATGCTGAAATCATGGTCAT
>JAFOTA010000003.1 GCA_017421145.1 Treponema sp. | reverse complement strand
CACGACATCGGTAAAATCGGTATTCCTGACGAGATTTTGAATAAGCCTGGAAAACTTACGGAAGAAGAATATGAAATTGTGAAAACGCATCCATACCGGGGATTTGAGATTCTTAAAAAAGTAAAGACACAGAAAGACCTTGTTGAAGGTGCGAAATTTCATCATGAGCGGTTTGACGGAAAGGGATACCCTGCAAGACTTGCTGGTGAAAAAATCCCGATAGTAGCCCGAATCATTTCCGTAGCCGATGCATTTGATGCCATGAGTTCGACCCGCCCGTACCGCAAGAAGATGTCAATGGATGTTATCATTCAGGAGATTAAAGATTGCACGGGAAGCCAGTTTGACCCGACTGTAACGAAGGCTTTCCTTGATTTGTACGAAGAAGGCGCTTTTGATAATCTGAAGACTGAATAAAAAAGGCTTATGGAAAATCGAGCATCATTTTTTTCTTTTTGGAAAGATTTGACACCTTCTCAAGCAGCTTTCCTAGACCAAAACTTACGAACGGAAGTTTTTCCCCAAGGAAAATTGATTCATCGTTCTGAAGGCGGTTGCCGTGGCGTGATGGCGGTTGTTTCCGGTGCCTTGCGTGTTTATTGTGTTTCGGAAGAAGGTCGCGAGGTTACGCTTTACAGGGTCGAAGCCGGTGATGTCTGCATCCTTTCGGCCTCTTGTTTGATGGATTCCCTTGTTTTTGATGTCCTGATTGAAGCTGTGGAAGAAACTGAGGTTTGTCTGATTCCGTCAGCAGCCCTTCACAAAGTTGAGCTGGAAAATCCCCTCGTAGAACTTTACATTTACAAAAACGCGACCGAAAAATTTTCAGAAGTCCTGTGGACGATTCAGCAGATTCTTTTTATGAAAATCGACCAGAGAATAGCCACATTTTTGCACGACGAATCCCTCCGCCAGAAAAGCACGGTTCTTTCGATTAAGCACGAAGACATTGCAAAGGAAATCGGCAGTGTGAGGGAAGTTGTCTCAAAAACTCTGAAATACCTCGAAGAAGAAGGCGTGGTCAGACTCGGCCGCGGAAAGATTGAGATTCTGGATAAGGGAAGACTAGAGGAAGCTACTCAAAAATAGGGCATTCATCGGTATTCAAGTTTGAATCGCTTACAATTTGTAAGCAGTTGAATTTTTATGTGACTTTATCACATACACTTTCTTTCTTCCGTGCTATCTTTATTCTGAGAGGTAGCTATGAAATCAAAAAAATATGCCCGCGTTGACGAAAAACGCTGTGTCGCCTGCGGGGCTTGTACCAATGTGTGCCCGCGAGGTGCAATTTCTGTCGTTCACGGATGCTTTGCCCGCGTTGATTCTGAAATTTGCGTCGGCTGCGGTTTGTGCGGGAAAACCTGCCCAGTCGGATGCATCGCGCCGGTTTTGAGGGAGGTGGAAGCATGAGTTCATTAAAACGAAAACCGTGGTATCAGTATCTTTGGATCTGGTCGATTCTTTATTTTTCACTCGGATTTTTCAACATTCTTTTTGCCTGGCTTGGAATGATTGACTTCCTTCTTCCGCTGATTTTCGCGATTGTCGGCGGAAACAAATGGTTCTGCAACAACATGTGCGGCCGTGGTCAGCTTTTCAACCTGCTCGGCTCGTCGCTCAAGCTTTCACGGAACAAAACCACTCCGCGTTTTCTCTCGTCAAAATGGTTCCGCTACGGATTCCTCGCCTTTTTCATGACGATGTTCGGCAACATGGTTTTCCAGACCTGGCTTGTTGCAAGCGGAGCACAGAATCTCCGTCAGGCAGTCAAACTCTTCTGGACCTTCCGCGTGCCTTGGAAATGGGCCTACACACCGGGATTACTTCCCGAAAGTCTAAATTGGGTGGTACAATTCAGTTACGGATTTTACAGCATCATGCTGACTTCAACGCTCATCGGTTTTATCGTGATGGTTTTGTACAAGCCGCGAAGCTGGTGCACATTCTGTCCGATGGGGTGCATGACACAGGGAATCTGTAAACTCAAATACAAAGAGGTAGAAAAATGACAATCGAAGAAAGGGCAGAAAATGCCGCTCAGCTTAAAAGTTCAGGACAGTGCAACTGCTGCCAGGCTGTCGCAAAAGTTTTCGCGGATACAGTGAATGTAAGTGAAGCAGATTTGATTAAACTCGCTGCCGGTTTTGCAGCTGGAATGGGATGCATGGAAGCCACCTGTGGAGCACTCGTCGGCGCAAACATGATTCTCGGACTTCAAACAAATGGCGAGGGAACTATCGGTCAGAGCCGGGTGCTTCTTGCGAAATTCAAGGAAAAGTGCGGAGCCGTCACCTGCAAGGACTTGAAAGGCGCCGGCACAGGCAAGGTCCTCTGCGAATGTGACGACTGCGTAAGAAATGCAGTTCGTTCGCTTGGGGAAGTGACTGGAGCGTAGGAATCGGCCGGCAAGTGTGGAAGTTGCGCTGCCTTCTACACTTGCACACAGATTCAATATCTCCCCGTTTTGTGCTATAATTTTCCTCAAAAATTATAGGAATCTGTGTGACAAAAAATGACAAAAGAAGAATTCATAAAAGCATCAAAAAATTTTGCCAAGTATTATAGTGGTATAAAACTTCCCATAGATGAAAATTCCCTGATTGAGAGAGAAGGTTGCAATTACTTCTTTTATTATGAATTTCCATCTGAATATGTAGATAACGACGATAACGATGTTGAATGCACCTTCTGGTACTCGGTTTCAAACTACAAGGATCGTCGCCCCGAAGATGGAATTGAATTCGCCACAGGAATTGACGGGCGTTCAGGAGATCATTTCTTCATAAGCAGCCGTGACTGGCAGGAAGAAAAATCCGTTAAAAAATAAAAGGACGCGGCTTGTGTACCGCACTGTAAACCATGAATATCTTATCTATTTCAAATATTTCCAAAATGGGGCGCGAGGCTCCTTTATTTAAAGATGTAACTTTTGGCCT
>JAFOTA010000254.1 GCA_017421145.1 Treponema sp. | reverse complement strand
TCGAATACATGCCGGCAGCCATGGCGCGGAGGCCATACCCGTTCCCATACCGAACACGGAAGTCAAGCTCCGCAGCGCCGATGATACTGGGTGCGTCCCGGGAAAGCAGGTGGCCGCCGGCTTTTTTTTGTCCTTTTTCCCGTCCCTCGTGAGCTCCATGACAGTTTTTTGTCCCTAAAGTTACTTGGATGCTTTTCCTGTGAGTTTTCTTAACCTGTGATTAATTTAGGTATCAGTTGTTCATTTTCCGTTTTGCAAAAAGATTTTTTATTCTGTTTACAATATGTTTTTGTGAGTATTCTTTCTTGAAATCCTTGACGGCGGCTTCAAGTGTAAAATCATTGCCGAATTTTTGCTTTAGTTCGTCCCAGTATTTTATCAGGTAAATATACATGTCTGACAGAGTTCTGCGTTTGAAAATCCTTTTTATGTGATTTGATTCAAGGGCTTTGACTACAGGTGTATAGACATTGTTGAACCAAGATAAAAGGGCATCTTCAAAAGGAATCTCTTCTGTTTTATCCATATTTATATAATATCTGTGGGTGATTATATGATTGTAGATTACGTCATATTGTCCGGGTGTCGTGAAGTCAAGGCACCAATAATCTGTCAAATCGCCGAAATTCGTTTCTGAGTAAAAGACCCTCTTTTCATAATTGAGCACCTGCTTGAGAATGTTCTTTTTTGACGTGCTTGGCTTCAGCTTTATTTCGCTCTGCAGGCTGACGACTTCTGCATCAATATATTCCTGTCCCTTCATTTTTGCGACCGAAACCCTGTGATTTCCATCCCGGACGAAAAAGAGACCCCCGGCTTCATACAAGCTTATAGGGGGAAGGGTGATGTTTTGCAGGACAGCAGAATCTACGCGCTCCCATCTTGCTTTCAGAAAATTGCTTTTCGGAAAAAAATGATTGTCAAAATCCTTGTACCGACCTTCGCTTCCGACAATCAGGTTTATAGGAACGATTTGCATGCCCTTGTACAATTCGTTTTTCGGACGCAGCATCTTTTTTATATCCGTGAAAGAAATTAATGTCGCTTCTTCCGGATTCAAAAGGTGTTGAATTTCATTGAACAGAGCCTTGTTATGCGCTTTGTTGAAATCTTCATCTGTCTGAGAGGATATTAATGATTGAGCCACTCGTTTCTCCTTTCTTTCCCGTGAATTCCGGCTGATATTCAATAACAAGATGACTGTAGCAATTTATGACAAGGGTTTCCTTGCTTTTCGTTGTTCTCACTGCCTGCAGATCATAAAGATGAATGTGCCCATGAATCAGCATTGCCGGCTTGAACCGGTCTATAAACCAGTTGAATGATTCAAATCCTTTGTGGCATGGGTCTTCACGGTCGTGTATGTGTCTTGGTGATGCGTGCGTCAAAAAGATGTCGCAGTATCTTCCATAATGGATTTTATTCCAAATCAGTTTGGGTGCAAGCTTCAAAATCTGCCATAGCATCTGCCTTTCAGTGAACTGATCCTCACCCTTGTTGTACCTCATGGAACCGGATAGCCCTGCAATCAGAAGGGGAGTCTTTTTTCCGTTCGGGAGGGTGAAAGAAAGGTTTTTGCATGCAATCACTTTGTTGCTTATGTAATCGCCGCCATGGGCTTTGTCTTCGGGCTGCCGCGCATTGAAGGGTGACGAAACCCGGTTTGTTTTTTTGCTGTAAAGATAAAAATCTTTCAAATCATGGTTGCCGAAAATGAAAAACATGGGTTTGTTCAAGGCTGTCACGATGAAATCCTGATATTCCATTGACAAATCCCCTGCGCACAGAATAGCGTCGATGTCATTATACCGCTCCTTTACGGAAGTCGAGTAAATAAGAGGATCAACTATGTCTGATACACAGAGAAATTTCATTTTACAAGGCTGCCTTTGAAAGAATGGTTTCCAAGTGTTCCCTGTCGATTAAAATGACGGGCCTGGTTTCCGCATATTGAAGGGCAAGGTTCGTGAATCCGGAGCTTGAAAAGATTATCGCCTTGTAGTAGGAGTGTTCCTTGAGCTTTTCTGCAATCGTGCGGATTTCCATGTCCTTTACCGGTTCAGCATCCCTGTAGAATGTGACCATGAAAAGAAGCGGGCGTGCGTTTCTCCATTCGTCCTTTTTGATTTCGGTGCAGATCATTGAGCATCCGTATGGCGGCGTATCAATTTCCTTTGGTTCAAGCTGATATGTCTTTGCGGCTATTTTCTTGCATACTTCCACGAAATCTGCGGTGCTTGAGGTAAGGTATTCCTTCATGTTGTCGTTTGACTGAAGGTCGCGGTATTCCTGAAGCTTGTTCGGAACGTCGCGGAAATGTGAATTCTTGGAGTTGATTTTTTCCCATTGCTCCAGAGCTTTGTCGATGTCATGGGTCTTTTCATAGCATGCTGCAAGAAAATACCGTGAATACAGGGTTTCGCTTGAGTTGGGATCCTTTGAGTACTGGATCGCATTTATGAATTCCTGGATTGCGTTTCCGTAATCTTCTGCCTGCATGTAGCATGAGCCGCGTTCGATGAGGGCTTTCTGGCGGAATTCAGGCGCACGCTCGGATTTTTCGAAAGATTTGAGAGCGCCACCGTAATTGCCGGTTTCCATCAGTAGCTTTCCGTGGTAGTAATAGTTTGACCAGCAGTCCGGTTCCAGCCTGATTGCATCGTCGATTTCCTTTTGCGCTGACTGGTACTGCTTGTTCTTGAGGTATATGTATCCAAGGGCAGTGTGTGCCTTAGAATGCTTTTTGTTTATGCTTATGGTCTTCTGGTACATGCCGACTGCCATGCTCAGGTCGCCCTGTGATTCATAGATTTTTGCGGCATTGTAGAAATTTTCGGCGTTCTGCGGCTCAAGCTTCGTCAAAAGAAGGTATTCCCTAAGCGCCGCCTCAGGTTCACCGTATTTCTGATAAAGGACAGTGAGGTTTTTCCTAAGTTCGATTTCAGGGATTGATCCGTCCAGGATTGCATTGTCGTTGACCGCCTTGAACTCCATGTAGGCCTGCTCAAGCTTTTCTGACGCCATATATGTGGCACCGAGCCAATAATGCGCCTCATAATCACGCGAATTCTTTGCCAGCACGGATTTTGCGATCTTTTCGGCCGTCTGATATTTTCCTTCTTTTATAAGTTTTTTTATACCGCTCACTTTTTTGGGGGCCAGTATGTTTCTTATCAGCATTACCGCGACGAAAACTATTACGGCTATCAGCACCAGGCTTATAACGAGAATCACTGGACTCATAAATCAGTATACTCCTTGTTCTGCAGGTATAATTCAGGCAATTAATGCCACAAGCTATATGATACGATGTAACCGTTACCTTGTCAATTTTTCATTGTTTTTCGTGATAGAGTGAATTCTTGATTTAAGGCATCGCCCTAAGCATACAACTATTGAAAGATTAACTTTTTTATGCGAATATGTCAAAGGGTAATGCAGGAGGTTCTATTAATGAAAACAAATATCCTTAAAAAAATCCTTCCGGCTGTTTTCCTGGTGTTGATTTCTGGAATGTCTGCATTCGCGCAAAATTCGAATTTCACCAAGGGAGAGGAGTATTTTAGAAAAAACGAACCGGCGAAGGCCATACCTTTTCTGGAGACTTCCATAACGGAGGGCGGTAATCCCAGGGCCTACATATATCTGGCGCTGTCATATTACCAGCTTGAGCGTTATTCGGAGGCTCTTGAGGTCTGCAACAAGGGAATGCTTGCGACAGGCACGAACAAGAAGATAATCGCCTACAATGCCGGTAACATAGCTTTCAAGATGGAAAATTATGCGGCTGCGGAAAAGTGGTACACTATGGCGCTTTCCGCTGACACCACATATTCCCCGGCAATATTGAACAGGGCGCAGTCACTGCTCAAGCAGGGAAGATACATGGAAAGCCGTGACGATTATATCCGCTATCAGCAGCTTCAGCCTGATAATCCTCAGTATGACGAAATACAGGTTATAATAGCCCTTCTTGATGAAGAGGTCGAAAAAATAGCCAAGGAAGAGGAGAAAATCAGGGTGGAGGAGGCAAGGATCCAGGCTGAGACGGCAAGGATCGAAGCGGAGAACGCCCGTGTCGCGGCGGAAAAGGCTGCTGCAGAGGAAGCTGCACGTGTGGAGGCGGAAAGAGCCGCTCAGGAAGCAAGGTTGCAGGCTGCAATAGCTGATGCAGAAGCAAAGGCCGCCGCAGAAAAAGCTGCTGAGGCTGAAAGGGCTGCCGCTGCGGAAGCTGAAAGAAAAAGAAGATTGTTAGAAGACGTGGCTGCTTCACTGCAGGACGCAGAAACTAAAAATATGTCAGCAGGTGCTGAAGGAACGGTAGATTATGGCTACGAATCAGAGCTCGAATAAAGAAAACGGTACATCAAAAACCGGAACGAAAAAAACAACGACAAGGACTTCGACCGGAACGACAAGGTCGGCTTCTGGAAATAAAACCGCCGCCGGAACGAAATCTTCCGGAACAGCAAAAACAGGAACGGCTGCAAAGGCTGCTCCTGCAAAAGCTTCAGGAACTACTCGTGCGGCACCGTCTGCAGGAAGAAAGACTTCATCAACTGCAAGGACTAGCATCGGTGGAAGGACTGTGGCGACCGGTAAGACTGCTGGTGCTGCAAAAACCGCTGCTGCTGGAAGATCATCAGCTGCAAGGGCATCGTCTGCAGGAAAAACGGAGTCTGAAAAATCCGTACAGCGCACGGCTCCAAAATCTGTTTCTGCAGAAAGCACTTCACAGGCGAAGAAAGTTTCTGCCGTAAGCTCAGCAACTTTGGCAGGCACTGCTGCAGGCGCGTCATCAAGCTCAACGCCGGACCTTTTCTCGAACACTCCTTATACATCACCGTCGGTAAGCGCTTCAGGCTCATCATCAGCCGCAAAATCAAGCGTGGGAAAATCTGCGTTCAGCGACGACGTTGCAGATTACCTCGGCTCATCAACCAGGGCTTCATCTGATTATTCTTCCGGAAAAACGTCTTCCGAAGCTCCGGCGACCAAGACGGAATCTTCCTCATACTCACCGTCATATACTTCGGCCATACACGATATGGATGAAAGCAGCCCGCAGGATGAAAATCCTTCCGGCGGAAATTCATATGGAAATGATGATGATGACAAAAAGGAGAAAAAATCAAAGGCTCTTCCTATAATATTGATTTCTTCAGGTGTCGTCCTCATGGCCGGAATCGGTACTTCGATTGCGGTAAACAGCAACGGCAGGGCAAAGGCCGGGGAACCTGCGCCGGGTGCAGAAGAATATTCAGAGACTGGTTCCGCACTGTCACGCGAGAATACTCTTTCGCTTGCAAGCCTTTACATCGATAACGGCGATTATGACCAGGCAGTACTGATCCTCAGCTCATATCTTTCGGAAAATCCTGCTGATGAGGATGCAAGGGAACTTCTGGAAAAAGCACAGCTTCTCAATCTTTCCAAAAACGGAAACGGGGAGCTTTCAGACGACATACTTTCAAATTTCGATGCAAAGATAAAGAACGGTGACTATGACGGAGCCGCTGAATATATCAGGAATCTTCCTGAAGAAAGCCTCTCTTCGCAGGGCGTTGACGGAAACAATCTAATTGGCAAGGCAGAAGCCCTTTCTGACGGACGTGACCTTTTGAACAAGGGTGAGTATGAAAAGGCAGGAAATGTCCTTGACTCTTACCTGAGCACGAATCCGCGCGATCCTGATGTAGAAAGCATGCTTGCAAGCGTAAGAAGGCTTGAGGCTCTGGCAAACAAGGGGCTTAACGGTGCAGAAACCGGAAACGTAAAGGACGATCTTTCTGCTCCTGAGACTGCCGTTTCATCTGCAAGGGCAAGCGAAGGGGGTGATCTTGCTTCTCTAATAACGCCGGACAATTCTCAGAACCGAAACGTGTATACGGTACCGGGTACTGCATCTAATAATTCTTCTAATGTTTCTTCTAATAACAATACCCCTAACAATGCTTCAGGATCCTCTTCAAGTTCAGGAAGGGAACCGTCTGTAACCGTGCTTAACCAGAACGGAAATCAGAACCAGGGAAGCGGAAGCTCACCGGCAAATGCATCGTCAGGTACAGGGGCTGTTGCATCAAACAACGGAAGGACGCCGTCTACAGGATCTTCATCTACACCGGCTCCATCTTCTCCGACCGGAAGATTCACGGGAATTGATTCTATGGAAAGAACAAGCCCGTCATCATCAAGCGGAACAAAGACTGCATCAACAGGTTCAACACCGTCATCAAGCGGAAGCAGTGCGACAACTGCATCACCAAGCGGAACAAAGACCGTATCAACAGGTACGTCACCGTCATCAAGCGGAAGTGGTACTACAACTGCATCACCAAACGGAACGAAGACTGCATCAACAGGTTCAACAACGACATCACCAAGCGGAACAAAGACCGTATCAACAGGTTCAACAACGACATCACCGAGCGGAACGAAGACTGCGTCAACTGGTACGTCACCGTCATCAAGCGGAAGTGGTACTACAACGGCATCACCAAGCGGAACGACAACAACATCACCAAGCGGAACAAAGACCGTATCAACAGGTTCAACAACGACATCACCAAGC
>JAFOTA010000253.1 GCA_017421145.1 Treponema sp. | reverse complement strand
TTACGGAACTTGATTCTTCGCATGTCGTCCTGAACGTGTATTTTTGCAGGCCTGAATTAAACGGGTCGGTTTTGCAGATGAAGATGATGATAGACTCTGGGAGCCTGTTATAATCCATGCCCCTGAGAAGGCAGTCTGCGTCGATAAGGCTCTGGTAAAAGCGGGTTCTTTTCCCAATGTCGTCATATGTGCGGTTCTGCATTTCGATGTCGTAGACTTTGTCGCTGTCTTTCACATATACGTCCAATCTGATGCCGTGGCTTTCGTATCCGGCCTTCAATGTTTTCTGCAGTTCCGGGTATTCAATGTTTCTGATTTTAAGATGCGTGAGCCGCTCAAGCACACCCTTGCAGATGTCCTTGTTCTTCATCACCTCGCCGAACATGTAGTCATCGATAAAAGTAAGGTCGTCCAGTGGTTTCATTTTTTACACCTCATATTATTCGAGCGGAGGGTTTAATACCCCGCCCCTCTGGGGCGAAACAAGGGGTATTAAATCCGACTGCAATACCTTATGAGAACACCATACCCCGTTGCTCTGCGGCGGGGTTGGTGATTGTATGCAATGAAAATCACCGGCGTAAACAAAAGTGCAAATTTTTCGTGTTTTTCTTCTTGGAATGAAGTTTTTAAAAGTTCCTTATAACCAACACTTGACTATCAAGCCCTAAATTCAATACATTTTTTTCTGTGGAGCTGTTGGATATTGCACTTTCTTCAATAGAATTTCTCACTTTCAGGGAAAAGAACCTGCTTAGGGAAACTCTGTCATGCGCGGATGAGCTTTGTTCTCTTGGAAAAGAAGACATTGCTTCTATTATAAAGCGGCAGATACGGAGCGAAGGATGGGACGGAAAACGATGTCTTGCCTTGGCGGAAAGGGCTTTTGCTGTCTTGGAAAGGTTCGGCATAAAGGCTTTTTCTTCCCGTGACAAAGGGTATCCCGTGCTTTTTCAGGAGATTTTTGACCCTCCGTACATGGTTTTTGCCCGCGGTGACATAGGTTGCCTTGGAAAAAAATGCGTTTCTGTGGTCGGAACAAGGCGGATTTGCCCTGAATGTGCTGAAAATACCATTGAATTCGCCTCTGATTGTGCGTCAGACGGATTGACAGTTGCAAGCGGTTTGGCTTATGGTGTTGATACGTTTGCTCATAAAGGTGTTCTGTCCGTAAAAGGCGGTTCTACTGCGGCTGTCCTTCCGTGCGGAATCGATACCGTCATGCCGAGGGGAAACGTTTCTCTTGCGGCCAGGATTTTGGAAAGCGGCGGAGTGCTTTTGAGCGAGTATCTACCGGGTGTTCCGTCTGAATCATGGCGGTACGTGAAGAGAAACAGGCTGATTGCAGCATTGTCCCCGGTTACGGTCGTCATGCAGGCTCCTCCGGGCAGCGGTGCTCTGATTACGGTCGATTTTGCCCTGGGCTACAACCGTATTCCGGCTTTTCATAAAGGCTGCTTTTGTGACGCTGCAGAAAAGCTTGTGAATCAGGCGAAAGCTTCCCTCATTGCAAAAAATACGGGGGCGGCTCTCAGAAAACTGGAATTTTCCTGTGAAAGCTACGTCAAGGAAGGTGCTCCGGTTTTCGGAAACTATGAAGAATTCTCCCGGATTCTGAATGAGGCGGATTTTGGAAGTCAAATTCATCCGCGTGATTTGGAACTGGAATTTTAATGGAAAAAATGCCGTTATTATTGACATTTTACCATATAAAAAAGTTGTGATTGAGGTATAGAAATGGCAACAAAATCAGCCAAGGCATCAAAGACTGCCAAGACAAAAAAAACTCTTGTCATAGTGGAGTCGCCTGCTAAAGCGAAAACCATAGAGCATTATCTTGGCTCCGGATATATAGTCAAGGCTTCGATGGGGCATCTTATCGATCTGCCGAAGAGCCGTATCGCTATCGACGTGGAGAATAATTTCCAGCCGGAATACATAACGGTCCGCGGAAGGGCAAAGCTTTTGAAGGAGCTTCAGAAAGACGCGAAAAATTCAAAGCAGATCCTGCTCGCATCTGATAACGACCGTGAAGGGGAAGCAATCGCATGGCATTTGAACCGTGCGCTGGCAGAAAAGACCGACGTTCCGATTAACCGCATCGTTTTCAATGAAATCACTCCGCTTGCAATAAAAGAGGCCGTTAAAAATCCGGGTACGATCGACGAGGCTAAAGTCAATGCCCAGAAAGCCCGCCGTGTGCTTGACCGTCTTGTAGGCTACAACCTAAGCCCGCTCCTTTGGAAAAAAGTCAAGAACGGACTCAGTGCAGGAAGGGTTCAGTCAGTGGCCCTGCGCCTTATCTGTGAGCGTGAAAAGGAAGTCGAAGATTTTATCCCGGAAGAATACTGGACTCTTGACGCTGATTTCATGAAGGGAAAATCCAAGTTCACGGCACAGCTCGTACAGTACAAGGGAACCAAGCCTGAGCTTAAGAATTCCGATGAAGTGAACGCAATCATAGGTGAAATCAGCAATGCGGAATGTATAGTCGGCGAAATCAAGGAAACTGAAAAGACAGTGCGTCCAAAGGCTCCTTTTACCACTTCAAAGCTTCAGCAGGCGGCGGCAAACCGTCTTGGATTCACTTCAAAAAAGACGATGCAGCTCGCACAGCAGCTTTATGAAGGCATTCAGATCGGTAACAGCCGTGTGGGTCTGATCACCTATATGCGTACTGATTCCGTCCGTATTTCACAGACTGCGATAGACGACGTGCGCTCATGGATTTCAGAAAATCATCCTGATCAGCTTCCTCCTGAAAAAATAGAATATGCGGTTGGTAAGACCGCGCAGGACGCTCATGAAGCCATAAGGCCGACTTATGTAAAATACACGCCCGATTCGGTAAAGGATTATCTGAGCCGTGATCTTCTGAGGCTTTATTCTATTATATGGGAGCGTTTTGTTTCCAGCCAGATGAACAACGCAAAGACAAAGACCTCCAGCGTGGACATACTTGCCGGGGATGCCGTTTTCCGCGTTTCTGCATCGAAGCTTTCCGAAAAGGGATTCTACACTGTAATGAAAGTCCTTTCATCAAAAGAAGAGGTGACCGGATCCCTTCCTTCGCTCAAGACAGGTGAAAAGCTTTCCAGCGGAACGTTCTATCCTGAGCAGCACTTTACCCAGGGGCCGGCTCGCTATACGGATGCCTCCATGGTCAAGACGCTTGAAGAAAAAGGCATAGGACGGCCTTCAACATATGCCCCTATCATCTCCGTGCTTTTGGACAGATATTACGTTACCCGTGCGAACAGGCAGCTTGTACCGACCCAGCTCGGAAAAATAATCTGCCGCATACTCGTGGAATCTTTTCCTGACGTAATCAACGAGGAATTCACTTCAAAGGTTGAGACGGACCTTGACCACGTGGAGCAGAACGAGCTTGTCTGGAACAACATGATAGACGAATTCTACAAGCCGTTTATAAATCAGGTTGAAAAGGTCATGGACACTCAGGAAAGCCTTAAGGGAACCCTTGACGAAACGACCGAGCAGATATGCGAAAAATGCGGTAAGCCCATGATAAAAAAACTGGGACGCTTCGGATATTTCCTTGCATGCTCAGGATTCCCGGAATGTCACAACACCAAGAGCATTCCTCTTGCAAAATGCCCGAGAGCCGGATGCAACGGTGATATAGTCGCAAGAAAGACAAAGGGCAGGGGAAAGGAATTCTATGGATGCACGAACTATCCGACATGCGGTTTCATCTCCCATTTCAAGCCGATCGGTGTGAACTGCCCCAAGTGCGGATGGTTTTTGGTCGAAAAATTCGATAAAAAGAACGGCTCGTACAAAAGCTGCATAAATCCTGACTGCGACTACCTGCATTCCGCCGGTGACGAGGACGCTGATTTTGCAAAGGAGATGCTTGCAAGCCAGGAATCCGAAAACAACGCTTAAAAATCCGGTTTTCTGCCGAAAAATAATTGCGGAGGTTATATGGCAGAAAATCAGGAAGGGGCGGCATTGACCGTTTCCCAGGCATGTGAGGAATATCTGCTTTACATAGGCAGCGTTAAAAGCCTTTCTGTGAACACCGTGACCGGTTACCGTGAGGATTTTTCCCATCTGATCGACATGACCGGAAGCGATAAGCTTTTATCTGATCTTACGTTGATGGACATGCGTGAGTGCGTGGGTGTCCTGAGCAGAAAAAAGTATTCGGCATCCTCCATAAACCGTTTCATAGCTTCTTTGCGCGGAATGATGGCCTACTGCAAGAAATTCGGCTACATAGACGTTAATCCTGCGCTGGAGCTGAAAGGACTAAAACTGCCTAAAAAACTCCCCCGTTTTATGACACAGACTGAAGTTGACAGCCTTTGCCGCGTGCCGGATGAAGCTTCCATACTCTGGGAAAAAAGGGACAAGGCTCTTTTTGAAATGCTTTATTCGTCGGGCTGCCGTGTTTCTGAAATAGTGGGACTAAAAATCCGCGACCTTACAAGTGATTTTTCATCGGCGATCGTGACCGGTAAAGGTAAAAAAGACCGCCGCGTTTATTTTGAAAAGGATGCAAGGGAAGCTCTGGAAGCATATCTCAAGGACAGGGACGAACGGTTCCCCCAGTTTTCGCTTGGAGGAGCTTTCCCGGTTCAGAACGTTTTCCTAAACAACAAGGGCGGTGCGCTCACGGACAACGGGGTCAGGTACATACTGAGCCGCTATACCGGGCCTGAAGGAACCAACCGCCATATATCTCCCCATGCATTCCGGCATACTTTTGCCACTGCCATGCTTTCCAACGGAGCTGACATCAGGATGGTGCAGGAGATGCTCGGACACTCTTCGATCAGCACTACGCAGCGCTATACGCATGTAACTACGGAAAGGCTCAAGGAAGTGTATGCACAGGCTTTCCCCCATTCAGGAAAAAAAGACTGATATTCTTGCTCCGGATATTGCCGACCGGCATGTTTATTTTGTATTTTCTACATAGAGGTGTTTATGTCTGAAGAAAATAAAATAAGAAGCACTACTGTCATTGCCGTAAAAAAAGACGGTCATGTAGCAATGGCGGGTGACGGTCAGGTTACGGCCGGAAATACAGTCGTCAAGGGAAACGCAAAAAAAGTCCGCAGGATCTATGACGGAAAGGTTATAACCGGATTCGCCGGATCTGTTGCCGACGCTTTCACCCTGTTCGACAAATTTGAGGAAAAGCTCAAAAGCTATAACGGGGATCTGCTGCGTTCTGCGGTGGAACTGGCCAAGCTCTGGAGAACCGAAAGATCGATGAGCAAGCTTGATGCCATGCTTCTGGTCGCCGACAAGAACAATATCCTGCTGATTTCGGGTGACGGAAACGTAATTGAGCCTGAGAACGACGTGATTGCAATCGGTTCCGGCGGAAACTATGCATATTCAGCCGCACTTGCATATATGGAATCAAGTTCCTATTCCGCAAAGGAAATTGCCGAGAAATCACTTGCCATTGCAGGGCAGATTTGCATTTACACCAACGACCACGTGACTGTTGAGGAGATTTAGTTTATGGAAGAAATTAACGGCGAAAAGAAAGCCGCGTCTGGAATCCCCGAAGGATTGACACCTAGCGAGATTGTTTCCAGGCTGGACAATTACATAATCGGACAGAACAAGGCAAAGCGTTTCGTTGCGGTCGCATTGAGGAACCGCCAGCGCAGGATAAAGCTTCCCGAAGACATAAGGGATGAAGTTGCCCCGAAAAACATACTTATGATAGGACCTACCGGAGTCGGAAAGACGGAAATAGCACGCAGGCTTGCAAAACTGTGCGGCGCTCCATTTTTGAAAGTTGAGGCTACCAAATACACTGAAGTGGGTTATGTAGGCCGCGACGTCGAAAGCATGGTCAGGGATCTCATGGCGGTCGGATACAACATGGTCAAGGCCGAAACCCAGGAAACTCTCCGTGCAAAGGCAGAACCAATGGTCGAGGACGAGCTTCTTGACCTTCTTTTGCCGGGAAGCAGCGGAAAGAACTCAAAGAAAAAGCGTAAGTCAGACGGCGGTCCTGGAGTGAACGTTCTCGGAAACATATTCGGAGACAGCTCTTCACCGGTGCATGGAAGCGTCATAAGGATCGGAGTGCCTGTGAATGACGGAAGCGGCATGGCTGAACAGGAAGAAGTGCAGGAAGAAAAAAAGGATTCCGAACCGGACAAAAACGGTGACATGGCGGCTACAAGGGAAAAATTCCGGCAGATGCTCCGCGAAGGAAAGCTTGAGGACCGCGAGGTTGACGTTACCGTGCGCCATCAGCCGAGGGTGGGCATGGAAATGTTCAGCGGCGGAAATCCTGCTGATTTTGAGGAAGGAATTTCAAGCCTCCAGGAAATGTTCAACGGAGGGCGCGTGCACAAAAAGAGCGTTACTGTCCGTGAAGCCCGTCAGATCATCATGGAGGACGTGCTTGACCGCATAACCGACATGGACAAGGTTGCCGAAGAAGCCAAAAAACGCGTTGAGCAGAGCGGAATCATTTTCATAGATGAAATCGACAAGATCGCTACCAAAGGCGGTGAGGGTGACAGGCAGGCGGTAAGCCGTGAGGGTGTCCAGCGAGACATACTCCCGATCGTTGAAGGAAGCAACGTAAACACAAAGTGGGGCGTTGTCAATACAACCCATATACTTTTCATAGGTGCGGGAGCATTTTCACTTTCAGCACCGAGCGACCTCATTCCGGAGCTTCAGGGACGTTTCCCGTTGCGCGTGGAGCTTGAGGCACTTACAAAGGAAGATTTCAAGAGGATACTCACTGAACCGAAGAATGCGCTCATAAAGCAGTACGAGGCTCTGCTGGGAACCGAAGGAGTGAACCTCTCGTTCTCAGAAGAAGCTATCGAGCAGATGGCATACATTGCGGAAGACGTTAACTCACGTACGGAAAACATAGGTGCGCGCCGCCTGCATACGATAATGGAAACTGTTCTTGAGGAACTGAGCTTTTCAGCCGACCAGCATGCAGGGGAGTCTGTCGTCATAGACAAGGCTTTCGTTGACGAGCGCATGAAGGGTGTAGTTCAGGATCAGAATCTCCAGAGGTATATACTTTAAAAAAGAATGGTGCTATCCTAGAAAAACACTGGATGAGAGAAAAAAGGAGTGTATTATTATGGGAAAGAGAAAAAGCGGCGTTCTGCTTCATGTCACATCGCTTCCGGGTGCCGGCGGTATCGGTACTTTGGGCAGGAATGCGTACAGATTCGTTGACTGGCTGAAAAATGCCGGGCAGACTTTATGGCAGATTCTGCCTCTTGGACCAACCGGTTACGGAGACAGTCCGTATGCTTCTTTTTCAACTTTCGCAGGAAATCCGCTCCTGATCGATTTCGATGATCTTGTGTCGCGCGGATGGGCAGAGCCGTCGGATGTGGTTCCGCCGGATTACATAAAAAGCTCCGGTCCCGTTGATTTCGGATCGGTCGTCTGGTGGAAAACACCCGTCCTTTATAAATGCGCCTCATATTTCCTTTCAAATGCAAAGCCTGAGGACAAGGCTCGTTTTGAGGAATTCAAAAAAAATCAGGCCAAGTGGCTTGACGCTTTTTCAGCTTTCACGAGCATAAAGAAATTCTACGACGCAAAGGCAAAGGATGAAAAAATCGAGGGTGCGGCTACTATGTGGAACCGCTGGTGGCCGAAAGACCTTGCCTCATATAAGCAGGATGCCGTTGAAAAATGGGTTTCCGAAAATCAGGAAGACATTGAGCAGATAAAGGTCATCCAGTTTTTCTTCGACGTTCAGTGGCAGTCTGTCAAGGCGTATGCCAACAATGCCGGAATCAGCATAATAGGCGACATCCCGATTTTCGTTGCCGCTGATTCTGCCGATCTCTGGTCAAACCAGGGACTGTTCCAGTTCAACACAACTTCACTCAAGCAGAAGTCATGTGCGGGCGTTCCACCGGATTATTTCAGCGCGACCGGACAGCTTTGGGGAAATCCGCTTTATGAATGGGCTGCAATGAAAAAAGACGGCTATGCATGGTGGATTGACAGGATCAGCAACATGCTCCGCCTTGTGGATATCGTAAGGATCGACCATTTCAGGGGATTCGACGAATACTGGCAGATTCCTTTCGGGGCAGAGAATGCGATCGGCGGAAAATGGAAAAAGGGACCCGGAATCTCCTTGTTCAAGGCAATCAAGGAAAAGCTCGGAAATCTTCCTATAATTGCAGAGGATCTTGGAGTGCTTACGGACAGCGTTGAAAAGCTCCGTGACACGGCTGGATTCCCCGGCATGAAAATACTCCAGTTTGCTTTTGACGGAAATCCATGGAGCATGGAAAGCTCTAAGAACGCATATCTTCCGCACAACATCGAGAATACGAACTGCGTGATCTACACCGGAACCCACGACAACGACACGACGCTGGGACTGCTCGAAAAAGGCGGTGACGGACTCAAGAAAAACATGTGCGCATACTTCAACCTCTACGAAAACGTTGACAACATGACCGTAGCCCATGCCATGATACGCTCGGCATTTTCATCCGTTGCCGATATATGCATTATCCCGATGCAGGACGTATGCAGCATTGGTTCGGAAGGTCGCATGAACACACCTTCAACGACCGGATGCAACTGGACATGGCGCATGGATGACGGCATGCTTGATTTTTCAACGGGTTCGGAGCTTGCATGGTATTCAAAGATGTACAGAAGAAACGAGGCTGACTGAAATCAGCGGTAATTCTGGAAAATCTTATGCTCAGGATACTTTTCGATTTGTACATCACGTTTTTCAAGGTCGGGTCCGTGACGTTCGGCGGAGGATATGCCATGCTCCCGATCCTTGAGCGTGAACTGGTCGATAAAAAGCATTGGGTGACCTATGACGACCTGCTTGATTATTATGCCGTCTCTCAGGTTACGCCTGGTGTCATTGCGGTGAACGTCTCCACTTTCGTAGGCTATAAGCTCGGAAAAATAAGGGGCGGAATCTGTGCAACCCTGGGCGTGGTGACACCTTCGATCATAATCATAACCATAATCGCGATGTTCGTCTCAAATTTTCAGGACATAGAAATCGTACGGAAAGCCCTTAGGGGGATAAACGTGGGTGTCGCGGCACTTCTGACATACGCGGTGGTCAATTTCGCAAAAAAATCCATAAAAAAATGGTGGGGAATAATCTTCTACGTGCTTTCCTTTTCGGCGATATATTTCCTTAAGGTTCCGTCGGTGGCTGTTATCGTCGTATCTGCGGCGCTCGGTGTTTTCATCACGTGGATTTCCGGCGGGCTTAAAAAAGTGGAGATGAAGGAAGTCTCCAAGGAGCAGGAAGATTCCAAGGAGGACGGAAAAAAATGATGACCGGTTTTCTTGGGCTTATTCAGCTTTTCGGAATCTTCTTTTATGTGGGGCTTTTTGCAATAGGCGGCGGTCTTGTTGCGGCCACTTTCATGCAGCAGGTTCTGGTTGAAAAATATGCGGTGATATCTGCGGAAAAATTCTATTCAATGCTCGCTATATCCGAAAGCACTCCGGGACCTATAGGCATAAACCTTGCGACTTTCTGCGGCGTGGAGCTTTACGGTCCTATTGGCGGCATAGTCACCACGGTAGGCGAAATTCTTCCTTCTTTGATAGTGATAATCCTCATCTCACGCTTTTTCATGAATTTCCAGAAAAAGCCTCTCGTACAGGCTGCGTTCACCGGTCTTAGGCCTGCAACTGCCGGTTTGGTTCTTGTGGCCGCGGTCAATGTGTTTTCGGTCGCTCTTTTGAACGTTGAGGCATACAGGACGACCGGTACTTTCCTTTCCCTCTTTCAATGGAAGCAGATTGCATTCTACGCCGCTTCCACAGCGCTTCTTTTCGTCTTCAAAAAGATGCATCCGGTATTAATTGTCATTGCCGGAGCTGTTTTTGGGATACTTTTTTTATAAAATCTGCCGATAAATATGTAGTTTTTGGAGATTTTTGGGAAAATTTAGAAAATTTTTGTTGATTTTCCTCTGAAAGAAGAGTATCCTTAAGCTAGAAGTTATATTTTTAAAAGTGGCTCGGCAGCGTTATTGTTCCTTGTAATGTAATCTATGCCGGGAAAAGTTTGTTTCATTAAAAAAGTAAATCCAAATGTAAATTATGTGGAAGTCTTTGTATTTGAAGATGACCGATTCTATTTGATTTAGGGGAGCTTGTGCCCTGCATAGGGCTCTCTGAGGAGCAGACTATGAGAAAGAACGCGTTGACTAGAGCAATGGGTATTATGACCGCTGCGGCAGCATTGCTTTGTGCTGCAGGATGTGAAATCATAGGACTTGGTGCGGCAGTCGATGCAGCTCCGCCTGCGATTTATATATCGACTCCGACCGTGAATCAGGCCGTCAGCTCCACTTTCGACATAACCGGTACTTGTACAGACGATACCGGCGTAAGGGAAATCCGCATACAGGAATTGCGCCACAACGACGATCCGAACATCTCCTACAAAGACCTCGGAAAAATATCTCCGAACTCAGACGGAGGCACATGGGGCATCACCCTTGAGCACAACGGTGATTTTTCATATACGTTCAACGGCCGCCAGATGGATCTGCCCGACGGTACGTACATCATCGAAACGACGGCAAACGACGGAAGCCGCGACTCTTCAAACCCTGCTGCACGTGCTTTCGACATAGACAACACTCCTCCTATATTCCTTGTTTCAAGCCCGAATTCAATCGAAGGTTCGGTAGGAAAGAGCTATGGACGCGAGATTGCCATTACCGGAACCATAGCCGACGGACATGACATAACGAAGATGAGGGTAAAGGCATACGATAATGACGGTAATGAAATAAGCCTTGCAAAATCTGAATTCAACGTTCCTGACAAGGCGCTTGTGTCCGTGATCCTTGCAAAATATGATGCAGTCACGGAAGAAGCTTATGAGAGCCTTGATCCTGATGCCAAGATCCTTCAGCAGAACTATATGAGGCTCTTCGGAAGGACAGAAAACGTCTTCACTGAACCGATATCAACGGTCGGCTATGCAAACGTTTCAATAGCGATTGAACTTGAGGACAAGGCCGGAAACAAGAGCGAAAGGACATTCCTCAGCGACGGTCTTACAAGCCTTGCCAGGGCGAATGCTGGACTTGACGAAAGCACCATAATTGATTCCGCAACTTATATGTACATCCTCAACGGAAACAACACGGTTTCTGTTCCTTTGTCAGATGCAGGAAAAGCGGTCGTCAGAAACGCACTCCTTGGTATAGGCGACAACGACACATATAAATTCATGTCATATGACGGTGAAACGAACCACAAGCGCCTCATCATGAAAATCAATCCGGACAACTCTCCTACATACAAGGTTTCCGGTTATGCCATAGACGCTGAAAATACAAAATGGAAGGATCTTCCGAACGAAGCACAGATTACCTTGGAAATAAAGTCCGGACGTGACGGATATACCTTCAAGCCTTCTGATCTTAAAGTCTGTATATACGAAGAGGACGGAAACGGAGGTCTCACAAAGGATCCTTCATTCCTCAAATGGTTTTATGACAAAGATAACCGCTACGACAAATTCATGGAAAGCGGTGACAGCATAAGGGGCTTGGCTTCAACTACTCAGGGAACGTATCAGATTATCCTTCCGGGAAGCGATGAGTCTCCGTTCGTTCAGAACAAAAGATACTACTTGGTCGTTGAAGGAAAAGACTCTTATGATAATGCTATGGTACCTGAAAACGGCGCGTACTACGGCTTCAAAATCATGGAAAGCGGAAAAGCCCCTTGGCTTGAATGTGAAGACGCCGGAAAATACAGGAAGCTTTCAAACATCCTGTCTTCAGGCAACACTGATTCAAAGCTTACCGTAACCATATACGATCAGGAAAAGAAGATAACGTCTTATAATGGTCCTGACAATATTACCTATGATGTCGAATGGTTTGAAGGCCACTATGAATCCGTGAGCGAACTTGCGGAAAGGACTCCTGTCTTAAGGCAGCTTGGAAATCAAATCGGTAAAAATGGTATAGCTCCTGTATCCCAGACGCAGTACTCCGTTGAGATTCCGCTTGGAAGCCCTGCATCTACTTCTGCGACCAATTACACGATAAAGGTTTCCGTTACGGCCAACAACGGTGCGGCAAGCAGCAACAAGACCTCATATCTTGTCTATGCCGACGGAAAAGCTCCTGTGGTCACCCTGGAGAACCCTGAACTTGAATCTTCAGGATCCAAAAAGATAAATTCCGATACGAGCGGCCACATAGTTGAAACCGATCCTGCCACCGGAAACGTCTCTCATTTCTATGAACTCAGGGGAAAAGTCAAGGATGTTGACGGAAGCGGAGTCTATAGGATATATGTTTCCTATAACGGCAGCAGGTATGAAGTGACGGATACTCCTCAGGTTACGGCTGAGACAGGCTGGAGGTACAAGCTTCCTGTCGTTGAACGTACTGACCAAACCATACGTATAGAGGCCGTTGACAAAAACGAAAATAACGTTCTTGGAGATCCTGTAACCGGAATCACCATGGATTTCGAACCGCCGGTAGTGGGCTTGGTGTCGATTAAGGAAGGAGACGGTGCTCCAAACCCTATAACCAATGTAGCGGACATTGCAGAATACTACGATCAAAAGCCTATAACCGTCCGCGTCGGTATAACTGATTCCATCGGCGTGGCGGAAAACGGAATAAGCATTCTCACCTACAGGGATGACACTAGAATTAATGACAACTTTTATGTTGAGACGAGCGTCGCTACAAACAGATCATATGAAGATATAAAACTGAAAACTGACGGCAAATGGAAGGTAGTGGTTCAGGCAACTGATATGGCAGGAGCCAAGAGCAAGGAATTCACCTTTGAGATTATGATTGATACCACGAAGCCTGTTATAAACAATGATGCCGTCGTTGAAGGACTTACCTCAGGATACACTTCATCAGACGTCGTAAGGATTTCGGGAACTGCAACCGAACAGGGCAGCGGACTTTCAAAAGTTGAGTACAAGCTTACGGATTCCAGCGGAACCACAAGCCCAGACTGGATTTCCAGCGCGGCAACAGGAACGGGAGCAAATGCAACGTTCAACTTGAGCGTGAGCGGACTTACCACTGCAAAAGGAGGCCATAACACAATTCAGGTCAGGCTGGTCGATAAAGCCGGCAATCCGTCAGAGCCTAAGACATTTGAAGTCAACGTTGACAATGCTGCTCCTGTCATCACGTCGGAATACTATAGGAAAGGAAGCGGAACAAAGGAAGGAATTCCTTCCGTCATCTATTACAAGAGCGGGGATGCATCGAAAAGAACGTTCTACGGTACTATCTCGGATGAAGGCGGAATAAGCGGAGTGCAGCTTTATGCGGACGGAACGGCTGTTTCAAGCGGAGTGACATATAAATATGCGGCATCCCCGTTAGGCGCGGGAACTTATGACTCAGACTCTTCATGGGTTGCTTTGCCGGACAGCGGCATAGTCTACGGATGGAAAGCCGAGCTTGATGCTCCTGTAGCAGGAAACATAACTGTCAAGGCAACCGACAAGGCAGGACATGTTTCAAGCGCACAGGTCACGAAGTTCATCTCGGACGCAACAGCACCT
>JAFOTA010000252.1 GCA_017421145.1 Treponema sp. | reverse complement strand
GTACCGCAAAAACAAGCGTTATGCAAATAAGCACAGGGCTTCAGCATTACAAGAACAATGGACTTTTGCAACACAGGAGTGGGACGTAGGCAAAAAGTAAGGAGGGAGCCCTTGAGGGAGGTTACCTTGCTTTTTGCCGTCAACTGGGACCCGCTCATGTGTTGCATTTATCAATAGATTTCATGCCGAAGCCCTGGGCATAATGGCTCTATAAAAGATGCTTGGAAAGCTTTTTGTGATGGATGTCCTTTTCCTCGTAAAGCGCTTTGTCTGCCTTTGCGATTAGAATCTTCGGATCCCTGAGGCTTGGTTCCGCTTCCGCAATGCCTATGCTTATTTTGATTTTGTATGATTTTTCGCTTGCGGTGTTGTGGGCGGTGAATGCTGACCTTATGTTGTCTTTAAGTTTCTGGGACATTTTCATAGGTTCCGGGGCCGTGCAGATGATTGCGAATTCATCTCCGCCGAATCTGGCTATATAAAGTTCCGTTTCACTAAGGATTGAACACTGTTCTTTGAGTATGGCAGCAACTGCACTTAGGGCATAATCACCTTCGACATGTCCGTAGCGGTCGTTGATCTGCTTGAACAAATCTATGTCGCACATCAGCAGGGAAAAAGATGACTGCCTGTCTTCTTTCATCAAAAGATTCAGGTAATTGTTGAATGAACGCCTGTTGTTCACGTTCGTCAGCTCATCGATTGAAATCTGCTTTATCTGAAGCTCCATGTAGATCAGGACTATTGAAACGGAGATTGCAAGCCATATCGTTGCGGTTGACGTTATGAACAAGTGTACGATTCCTGATGCAACCAAAAGAATGACGATTATTCTCCTGTTGTGCGCCTGCGTGGAGTCGTAGCGGTGGGTGACCAGTTTTACGATCAGGAATATCGATGTAAGCGCGAAAAATGCGTATGTGATTGCCGGCTCAAAAAAATAAAGCGGACCGTGTTCCCTTACGTTGGTTTCTTTGGAGATTGAAAAGAGCCAGCCTGTCCAGATCGAGCAGATTGAAATCACTGAAAGGAAAACAATCGGAAGCATCGGAAGGTCGCGTAAAATCCTCGGTGGCTTTCGTCTTTTGTCGGGCATGTTTTCTACAATAAGGAAGAGAAGGTAGGTTGCGGCTGCGAATCCTGACACTGCATAGAATGAAGCGGAAAAAATGCTGTTGAATATGTACGGTATGGTTCCGGGAATGCCGTTGCAAATGCGCCGTCCTGCATCGGATACAATCATTATGCTGACTAAAATTACCGCGCTTTTGAAAAGAATGTTTTCGAATCTTCTGTCTATTTTTGTGTGAATCTCAACGATAATCCAAATCAGCAGGATGAGGCATATGGCATCCGCTTCCAAAAATCCAATGTTTGACATAATTATCCCCGTGTTATGTTATGCCGTCTGTAAAAAGCTTGTGAGCTTTATTCTATAAAAAAGCCGTGCGTTTGTTCAAGCTGTGCCGCTACAGATTTCCCTTTGTTGACAAAAATTCCCAGACTTTTGACCAGTATACATCTGGCTCGAGTATCACGGACATGCAGTGACCGGCTCCGGGGATTATAAACCAGTCTTTTTTTGATGCGGTTGCCACGTAGATTTCCCTTGCCATTGTGTTCGGAATCAAATCGTCCGAGCCGCCGTGGAAAATCAGAAGGGGAACCTTTGCCTTTGAAACTGCTTTTATTGCGGATGCTTTTTTGAAACTGAATCCGAATCTTATTTTGCTGTAGAAATTCGTAAGATTCAGCATCGGGAACGGAGATTTTTTCATGAGATCTTTGAAGACATGGCGCAGCATATTCCATACGGACGTGTATCCGCAGTCTTCTACAGCTGCCTTTACGTTCTGCGGAAGATTTTCGCCGAGAGTCATCATTACCGTGGCAGCACCCATGCTTTCACCGTGCAATATTATAGAAGCATCTTTATCAATCTCCAGGATTTTTTCAATCCATTTTACGACATCTTTTTTTTCAAGCGCACCCATGGTCAGGAATTTTCCGCCGCTCATGCCCGATGCCCTGTTTTCCGGCAGAACCACGTTCCATCCGTTCTGATGATAGACCCTGCCGTAAACGCTTGTTTCACGGAGTCTGCCTCTGTAACCGTGGATGATCAGGGCATATTTGTGGCTTCCTTCATTTTTGAGCAAAAAGCCGTGCAGTTTGAGACCGTCAAAACTTGTGACCTGTAAATCTTCATGGGGAGTGTTCCCAAGCCAGTGGTCGGCAGATTTTTTTTCGGCTTCCATTTTGTCCATTTTTTCAAGCTTTTCTTTAGAAGCTGTTTTTCTGGATTCTTCTTCGGTGAATTTCATTTTCTTCCAACCGGAGCTTGAAGGCACGAACGTTGCATCCAGCAATTTGTTTGCCAAAACCGAGAGGATTATGAATATGACGGCAATAATCGATGCGGCCGCTATGACGGTGATTTGAACTGCATTCATTTTTATACGCTCTTCTTCGTTGATTTCCTTACCGATGCTTTTGGTTTTTCAGCTATGGCTTCTATCTTTTCTGATTTTTTGGAAATCAATGCAGGCGGCTCTGGTTTGCTTTCCGATTTTTTTGCTTTCTTTGAACCAGGCTGTTCATCGGGGACAATCTTTATGTCATACCTTGTGAACGGAATGACCACGCCGTATTTTTGGAAAACTTTCACTGCGGTCGTGTATACGGCATTTTTTGTATCAATCAATTTGGAACGCTCAAACCAAACTGCAAGACGCAGGTTAACGGCTTCATTGAATCCGTCGTAATAAGCGCGGGGTTCAGGGTCTGCAAGAATATGACCGTTTTGAATGCATGTGTCGGCAATTTCTTTTGCGGCAATCAGTGCGGTTTCCATGTCCGAATCATAGCTGATGGGCAGGGGGAAAACAAAGCGGCGTTTTTCATATCTGCTGTAGTTCACCAGGTTGCTGTTGATTATCGTGCTGTTCGGAATGCGTATCATCTGGTTGTCAAGAGTGTGGACTGTTACGCTCAAAAGACCGATTGTATCGACCGTGCCGCTTACACCGGAAACTTCTATATAATCACCGATTTTCATGGCTCTTTCTGCAACCACGAACACACCGCTTATAAGATTGCTCACGGATGTCTGTGCCGCAAAACCAAGCGCAACTCCGGCTATACCTGCAGCTCCCCATATTGCCGTCAGATTTATACCGAACAGATTCAGCACGTACATTATCACGAGGATATAAAAAACATAGGATATTGCCCTTGTTATGATGCTTACCGTATGCGGCTCGAGCTTTTTTGACGCCGTTTTTTTGACCGCAGCTTTTATGAGCCTGTATGCTACGTAAAAAATCAGTATCGCGATGACGCTCGTAATGACTTTCAGAAAATTTTCCCAGGTGAAATATTCTTTGATCTGGTCCAGGTGCAGTATTGATTTGGTCTGGTTGACTACTTCGGTAGTGACTTCTTTAGTTGCTTCAAGCACGTTTTCCGGCATTTCTGAACCGGCCAGGACAGCATCTACAATTATATCTTCTACAAGTTCTTCTTCCATGGATATTACTATAAGCTCTAAAATATTTTTTTACAATACTTGACAAAAAAAGCCGATTTTAATATAGTGATATCTACAATTTGTTTGGAGCGATGGCAGAGTGGTCGAACGCGGCGGTCTTGAAAACCGTTGTACTCTTACGGGTACCGGGGGTTCAAATCCCTCTCGCTCCGTCCTTATTGATAGCCTCAGGGCTTCGCAAGGAACTTTGGAGGCGTGGTAGAGCGGTAATACAACGGTTTGCTAAACCGTCGGTGCGGAAACGCCCGGGCAGGTTCAACCCCTGTCGCCTCCGCTATTTTTTTTCTGAGACTGTAGCTCAGCTGGGTTAGAGCATCACCCTGCGGAGGTGAGGGTCGCACGTTCGAATCGTGTCAGTCTCGCATAAATAATTACAGGTTTTTGGATTATATTTGGTTTTCGGGAGCTTGGTAAGCAGGTTTTTCAGTTTGATGACTGGATTTTTCAGATTGGAAAATGTTTCCCTTATTTTGTTTCCGTAAAACAAAGCTTCAAAAGTCAAGCCGAGTTGATTCAGCAAGAGACGCTTGATTGTGGGGTGCAGATTCAAAAAGTCCTGTATTTTTTTTGTATTTTTAATTTTGGAAAGATGTCCGAGTGGTTTAAGGTACACGCTTGGAAGGCGTGCATAGGCGAAAGTCTATCGGGGGTTCGAATCCCCCTCTTTCCGCTACAGGGTCCAGATGCTTTGCACATCACAGCTGGAAAACCCCGCCAGATCCGGAAGGAAGCAACGGTATTCAGATTGTGGTGGTGCCGAAGATTATCTGGGCTCTCTTTTTTTTCTATCCATTCAATCTTCTATCTATTTCCTATCCATTCCAGTCAATCAATACGTTTTGAACCGCCCAGAAGCTCCCTTGCTGCAATCATGGCTTCGCTTTTTGACGTGACTCCGAGTTTTTTGTAGTTCTGCTTTATGTGGTAGCGCACGTTTTCAAATCCCATGCCTGTTTTTTCAGCAATCTTTGACGCAGAAAGACCCTGCATCTGTAAAAGAAGGATAGTACGTGCATTGTCAGAAAAATCCTTGTGGCGCGTTGGTGTGTGTGCGCAGTATGACGGATATTGCTGGCTCATGCGTTCGGTCAGGCGGAGTGCGTGCAAAAACCATCTGCGGCTTTGGCTTGGCTGAGGGGCACTGTATGGTTTTTCAGGATTTTCTTTTTTTGCCTTGTCCCTGAGTTCTTTTTCTTCCTTTATATGATCTTCCTGAAGTGCATAAAGCAAAGGCAGTACGGCGGCTCCCTCATCGCTTATAATCCTCACGAAATTGAATTTGCGGGTCTGTTCAAGAGCATCTTCAATTTCATTGCGCCATTTGTCATCCTGCATCCTGAAAAGGACGATTGCCGAAAGAACCTTGCACTCCATTGATATGTATGTACGGGTATAAACCTTTGAAAACCATTTCATCTTTTCAATCAGCGCAAAAGCTTCCGTCAGATTTCCGAACGTAATATAGCACCTGATTTTTGTCAGATACTGGAACCTCAGCATGGCGAAGATTTCTTTGTTTTCATTCGGTGCCTGCTTTTCCATCCAGAGCTGTGCGCTTGCAAGATCACCCTTGTACAAATCCATGCGGCAGTGCAGTGCCTGGAGATTCGGAAGCAGCTTGTATACTTTTCTTTCCTTGCATTTACGTTCAAATGCCTTGTACTGCAATTGGGCGATTTCAATCTGTCCGGTGGAAATATAAAATCTGATCAAAAGACCTGCGGCAACGAATTCCATTTCCATGTTGTTGTCCAGTTCTGCCTCAAGCTGTCCGCGGCTCATGAACGAAAGTATTTCAGTATTGTCACCGGCTTTTTCATACTGGCTTTCTGCAAGGGCAAGGTTTATAAGGCTTTTTCCGTCTTTTCCGAGTATCAGGCGGATTATTTTCGCATATTTGTGTGCAATCTCGCGGTCTTTGAGCGACCATGTGCAGAAATCGTTTCCTCCGTTCATTATTGAAGGAAGATTGCTCGTGATGCAGAATTCCGGCAATGAAAGTCCGTTGCTTGCTATGAGGGACGCTATGTTTTTCATCGTAGTGAGTATGTTGTCGCTGTGATGATGGGGCAATGCTATCTCAAGGTATGCGAGCTGCCTTTTTGCCTCGTTTTTTTCTTTGCCTGCGGAAGATTTTACCCTTTCCTTGATTTTTTCGAGCCACATGTCACTTTCTTCTATTTTAAACATCATGGAACAGATCATGCTCATGCCGCTCATCAGGATTACGTTGCTTTCAATTTCTTTTTCATCCATCTGGAAATAATAAGGTGAAAGCGTAAGATAATGACCGTTGCTCGGATTCTGCGTTGAGTTTTTCAAAAGCACTTCTTTTATTCCGTTGCGGTAATCTGCCTTTTCGTACATGACGCATGCTTTTTCCGGCTCATCATGATTGTAGAACCATTTTCCGGCTTCTATGCGCAATGTCCTGACTTTTTCGCTTCCAAAAGATTGTTCTGCAAGCTCTTGAAATCCGGCAAGAGGGATTGGGCGGAATGTATAGAAATCATCATTTTTTATCAAAAAGCTTCCTATATTGTTTGCCCTCGATATGATTTGGGAGGCGAATTCAGTTTTTGTAATTTCCTGTGCAAGCTCTACGGTAAAAGATTCTGTGACGCTCAGCTGCACGAAAAAATTCAGGAAATCAGCAGGCCATTTATAAACGACGCTGTACCTCATGTATCTTGCAAAAATCTCCTTGAGCTGCGGAATAAGCTCTGTCGTTCCCGGATTTTCTTTCAGGCATTTTGCGGAGACTTTAAGTGCATAGGGATTTCCAAGTATAAAATCCTGAAGCTCCTGGATGTTTTCTTCCGAATAACTTATACCAAGGGAAGAAAAATATTCTGAAATCTGCTCGACTGTAATGCCAAGCTCATTTTCCGTTATGAAAACCATGTCATGCGTGGTCAAAAAAGGAAGCAGCCAGTCAAGTGCAAGCGAGCGCGAGATAAAAATAGGCTGTACGTCCGGTCTTGAAGCTATGTTCAGGATTTTTGCACGTTTTTCATCGTCATTGCAGAACTGAAGGTCATCGAACACGACCGGAAGAGGGGTTTTGCGCACGGGATTTATGTTCTTTGAAAAATTCTCAATGTTTTCGGTTCCGTCTTCAAATGCGTAGTAAATGAAACGCTTTCCGGCGAAAAATTGTTTCACAAGCTCGGTTTTTCCGTAGCTCGACATTCCGCTGATATACATGGGACTGAAATCATGGCGGGCAAGGGCAATTTTTTCCCATGCCTTTTCCGGTGTGATATACGGATTTGCACTCGGCACAGGCGGATTTATTGTTTCTGACCCATTTTTTTCTGACATAAGCCCTCTTTTTTAAAGTAATTCAATATTTACCGATTATGTTTAACTATATGGTACTGACAGTTGTTTGTCAAAATGAAAAACGGCCAAAATTTGGTAAAATTCACAAAAAATTTGATGAATTTCTTTAAAAACTCCCCAATCAGGTAGTATACAAAGGGGTTGATGTGTTCGATAATGGGGATAAGCCGGGTTTGCATATAAAACCGTTGCCCGGCTTGATGCGTGCTGTTAAAAAAGTGGGGAAAAAAATGGAAAGAACGCATGGTTTTCGTAAGAAAATTTGCGGTTTTATGTTGATGGGTCTCTTTTTTATCGTTCCAGTGTCTGCGTATGAAATTTCTTTCAAGGTTACGCCTGGAGCGATGCTGCCTTTTTTGTCAGCCGATAAATATTATGCTCCTGTCGGATTCAACGGATTTTTTGAAACTGGTATCAACGTTACCAACTTCATGAACGTGGGATTGAGCTTGGGTGGGTTCGTCATGCCGAAGAATCAGTTTGAGGAGCTTGAAGAGGGAACCAGCAAAGTTCTGCTTTTTTTCCCACTTGGCGTGCGCATGGAATTTTTTGCCTATCCTTGGTCAAGGGTGGAGCTTTCAGGCGGCTTGGGATTCGGGATTGCCATGGGCATAAACAGCGTGAGCAGGGATGACATCAGGACGATGTATGCTCCGTGGTATAAGGCATATGGTGACGTAATGTTCAGAGTCAATCCGAATCTTTCGTTGGGTCTCAATGTCACTTGGTTCAATTATCAGTCGCATTCCTGGTTCGGGGAGCCTGGTATGGCCGGATTGAGCGTGGGCATTTCCGTAAAATTCAAGCTTGAAACCGAAAAGCTGATTCACCGTGTGAAAATAACGTCCGAGCAGGATGACAGGGTTTTCCCTCTTATTTCTACCATGTACAAGGAAAATCAGATTGGTACGCTTTATATAGAAAACGGCGAGTCTGCTGAAATCCAGAATGTGCGCGTAAGTTTCAGGGCAGACGGATATACTGCATCTGATCTTTTGTGCGGCGTAGTGGACAAGATTTTCAAGGGTGAAACAAGGGATGTTCCTCTGCTTGCCGACTTCAACAACAGAATCATGCAGTTCAGCGAGGCAGGTGACATTCCGGGTGAAGTTATAATCGAATATGAGCTTCTCGGTAAAAAGCTGAAGACCATAGAGCCTGTGATCGTGTCGGTATATAACCGCAATCAGGTGCGCTGGATGGATCCGCAGATTTTGTCTGCATACATTTCATCCACATCGGAAGATGTCATAAAGCTTTCAAAAACCATCGTCGGTGTTGCAAGAAACCAGCTCCGTTCAGGATTGAACAGAAACCTTCAGTTTGCAATGTATCTTTTTGAAGGAATCAGGTTGAGCGGAATCGAATGCAAGGCGGACAACGCAACTCCGTATGAAGAATATCACATGGACGACGAGCTTTTGGATTATATCCAGTATCCGGCGCAGACCATGCTTTATAAATCCGGCGACGTGGATGATCTGGGAATCCTTTTCATGGCCTTGCTTGAGGCGGCAGGTATCGAGGCTGGCTATATTCCGCTTTCAAATGATTTTATTGTTTTGATTGATATGAACCAGGCTGAATCAAAAATCGGTGCGATGATGGACGGCACTGACAGAGCCATTATAATAGATGAAAAGGTATGGATTCCTGTTTCCATGTCAACTCTAAAAGAAGGCTTCGTCAACAGCTGGTACAACGCAATCAACGAGCTGATGGAAGGTGCAGAAAACGACGAGGATGAATCGTTCTATATGGTAAAAGACGGATGGTCGATTTATCCTCCTGCAAGCTTCACTGGTTCTGGTTCATTTGAATCTCCTTTGGAAGCAAATCTTATCGCTGCCGTAGAAATCGATATGTCACGCTACATCACCACTGAATATGGTCCGCAGATTGCAGCGGTGCAGTATCAGATGAAAGAGCAGGGAATCAGCGTGGAGCTTCTCAACAAACTGGGACTCCTTTACGTAAGGGCAGGAATTTATTCAAGCGCGATCCCTGTGTATGAAAGGGCGGCCGCAATGGGTTCTGTAGCTGCAATGAACAACCTTGGCAACATAGCGGTGCTTCAGAACAGGTATGTTGATGCAAAAGACTGGTATGAACGTGCTCTTGCAATAGAACCTTCCAATGCAACGGCGTTGAAAGGCTTGAACCGTGTCTTGGGAAAACTGGAGGATTAGCGGTGAAAAGGTCGTCAAAAAAATCCAGGAACCTTAAAAAGAAGTCTCAGAAAAAGTGCCTCCTTGCTACCGGTATGATGGTATGTCTCGGTACATTCCCGGTTTGGAGCAATGATGATGTGCTTTTGACTCTTATCCCGAACGCAGGAAAAGCTTTTGGTTCAGCCGCAGGCATTGATTATGATTATGGTCTTGGTGCAAAGCTCACTTACCGCAAGGGTGACAGCCTGGACTTTTTCCTTCAGGGTGATTATAAGAGGCTTGCAATCGACAAGCTTTCTCCAGTTGATTTGATGAGCATTTCTGCCGGTGCAGGCTATCATTTCAAGCTTAACGACCGACTTGGCCTTAATCTGAGCGCACAGGCCGGTGCATACATGGCAAGCAAATCCGACGGAATGGTTACTGGACCTACAGCCGGATTGAGCGTGTCTTTCACCTACAGATTGAATCCGGTTGTTTCTATTGAAGCAGGAGCAAACGTTTCTCATTATGCCGCAAGTCCTCAGCCGCTTTTGACCGATGCCGGTGGATCTGCCGCTTTGACTGTAAATCTTACCGAAGCCTTCACTGATACTACAAAGGTCAAAATGGAGACGAACGAGCTTCTGCCTGTTTTCCCTGTTTTGTATTCTTGGTACAAGAACAATGCCTTTGCCACCGTAGGAATCACGAATCAGGAAGATGCCGCGATTGAAGACGTGACGGTAAGCTTTTATCAGAGCCAGTTCATGAACCAGCCGAACGTCTGTGCAAAAGTAGATAAGCTTGGTTCGGGCGAAACGGTCAATGCAGAGCTGACTGCGTTCTTTAACGAGCGCATGCTTGATTTGACAGAAAAGACTGATACAGAAGCGACGGTTATAATAGAATATTCTTATCTCGGAAAAAAGAAGAAAAAAGAAATCGGTATGATCGTTCCAGTCTACGGCCGCAACTCAATGAGCTGGGACGATGACAGGCGTGCGGCGGTTTTTGTTTCTTCAAAAGATCCTGCGGCACTTTGGTTTGCAAAATACATAAGCTCTATTGTCCGCGACAATGCCCGTCCTGCAACCAGGATTTCACAGAACATCCAGTACGCCATGGGAATTTTTGAGACGCTCGATCAGTTCGGTCTTAATTATGTAATCGACCCGTCATCTGCATATTCTGATAATGTCGGCGGTTCTTCCATAGACTTCCTTCAGTTCCCGTTCCAGACGCTTACATACCGCGGCGGTGACTGTGACGATATTTCAATCCTTGTCTGCTCGCTTTTTGAGGCAGTCGGAATCAAAACCGGATTCATAACCATTCCGGGGCATATTTTCATGGCATTTGATTCAGGACTCACGATGAAAGAAGCCGGACAATCCATGATGAACACCTCAAATCTTTTTGACCTGAAAGGTGACGGTGAAGCATGGATTCCGCTTGAAATCACGCTGACAGATGAAGGATTCAGCCGGGCATGGAAAGTGGGTGCAAGGGAATGGACAACCACTGCGCCTGAAGACCGTATGTTCTATGCAATGGAAGATTGTTGGAAACTGTATGAGCCTGTAAGCGTTCCTGGTGCAACGGCAAACTTTACGCTTCCTGAGCAGAAAATCGTTACAAGGCTTTTCCAGCACAGCATGGACAACTGGATTGCAAAGGAAATTTCTCCTGTAATTTCTCAATACAACATGCTTCTTGCCCGCAATGAGTCTGATCAGCTTAGAAATGAGCTTGGAATCCTTTACGGTGAGTACGGACTTTTTGTCGAAGCCGATGATCAGTTCAAAAGAGCACGCCGCAACGGATATCTTCCGTCTTTGCTGAACACCGCCAACGTTTATTTTGCAAGAAAGCAGTTTGCCATTGCGCTTGAATGGTATAAGCAGGTTTTGGAAAAAGATCCTGAAAATGACCTTGCCATGCTTGGTGTAGCACGCTGCAACTATGAGCTTGAGAATTTCGATGAGTGTGACAAGGCCTATAATTATCTGCGCAATAAAAATCCGGAACTTGCAAACGAATACAGATATCTCGGTGCGTTTGAAGAAACAAGGGGAAGAAGCTATTCTCTTGCCGACAGGCTTTCTTTGACCATATGGGACCGCGGTGAATTCGACTCCGGTATAATCAATGACGGAACTTTTGAACAGCAGGCGGAATTGGCCAGCCGTGAAGATGAAAACGGATTCGTTACTTCTGACGGTGCAAATTCATCTGATTTCGTTGACAGCGACACTGCAAATCTTTTTGCACAGCTTACGGACATGACAGATCCTTCTTCCGTGCTTCGTCCTGATGCAATAATAGCTGACACCCAATCTTATGAAAAAGTGCCTGAAGATCCTTATGCCAAGCTTGATGATCCGTCTGTATTGGTTCAGGAACTCCCGGGACTGATTGCACAGCTCAGATTGCCGGAACCAGATTTCGGAAATACAGATCCTGTCATGATAAGCGACTATCAGCTGATTGCAAAGACACAGCCGGCTGATACAAAGACATATACGGATGCGGGTGCAACAGTTGTTGTTGGAGAAAAACCGGTCGAGCGGACTGTATCAACCCAGATTACACAGCAGCAGCCAGCAACAAGTACGCCTGTCATTGCGGAAACAAGCACAAAGGCAGAAAAGAAAGAACTCATTGCGTTTGAAAAAACCGATCCTGAGCCGACATACATTGCTCAGACTCCTGTAACAACGACACCATCGGTCACAGAAACAAGACCATCTGGACAAACATCGGTCACAACACAGACCCCGGTCACAAACGAACCGGCATATACAACTCAGACCACTGTTACAACCCAGACCCCGGTCACAACTGAGCCGACACAGATTGCTCAGACTCCTGTAACAACGACACCATCGGTCACAACAACCCAGCCTGGATACACAACTCAGACTACTGTTACAACCCAGACCCCGGTCACAAGCGAGCCGACATATATTGCCCAGACTCCTGTAACAACGACACCATCAGTTACAGAAACAAGACCATCTGGACAAACAACCGTCACAACAACACAGCCTGAATACACAACACAGACCCCGGTCACAAGCGAACCGACACAGATTGCCCAGACTCCTGTAACAACGACACCATCGGTCACAGAAACAAGACCATCTGGACAAACGACTGTCACAACAACCCAGCCTGGATATACAACTCAGACCACTGTTACAACACAGACCCCGGTTACAAGCGAGCC
>JAFOTA010000251.1 GCA_017421145.1 Treponema sp. | reverse complement strand
ATGTCCCAGACCGGAGGCGGATGCCGTGCAACGAACTATGCGGCGTTCATAAGGCGTGCGCTTAAGGATGCCGGTTTTGAAAACGTTCCGGTAATCACTTTGAGCGTCCAGGGGCTTGAGGAAAATCCGGGATTCAAGGTTCCGCTGGTTGCAATCCACCGTGCTCTCAGGGCTGCCGTGGTCGGTGACCTTCTCATGCAGTGCCTTTACAGGACTCGTCCTTATGAAGCAGTTCCGGGAAGCGCAGATGCACTCTATGAAAAATGGGATGCCGCCGCCGACCTTGCTTTGCGTCATGTCAGAAGAGGTCCTTACAAAAAGCTCATCCGCGGAATCATAAAGGATTTTGACAATCTTCCGCTTCTTCCGGTCAAAAAGCCGCGCATAGGTGTCGTTGGTGAAATCATGGTCAAATTCCATCCTACCGCCAACAATGAGATAGTAAAGAACATCGAAAGGGAAGGGGCTGAGGCGAACGTCACTTCATTCGCAGATTTCTTCTTCTATTCTTTCAGTACCGGCATTTTCCGCCACAAGGAGCTTGCATTCCCGAAAAAGACGGAGAAAAACGCAAGGAGATTCGTGTTCCTTCTGGAGCTTTACCGCAAGTACATGGCCAAGCAGCTTAAAAAGAGCCGCCGTTTTGACCCCCCGACGGACATTTTCACGCTCATGGACGGCGTTGAGGATATAGTCCAGATCGGAAACATAATGGGCGAGGGATGGTTCCTTACCGCAGAGATGGTGGAGCTTATCCACAGCGGAGTTCCCAGCATCGCATGCGTACAGCCTTTTGCATGCCTTCCCAACCATGTTACCGGAAAGGGGATGATAAAAGAACTGCGCCGCCGCTATCCGAACGCCAACATTTCGGCAATCGACTATGATCCTGGTGCAAGCGAAGTGAATCAGCTGAACAGGCTCAAGCTCCTTCTAAGCAATGCCCCGATCGGACGGCATCCTGATGAGCAGGACGACGGAATGATTCATAATCCTGACGGAACGATAGTAAAGCCGGAGATAAAATATGCCGATGGTTCTATGGGGGACTGACTTCTCCCATAAAACTTTTGCCGGATTACAGCGTCCGGGAGGATGGACAAATGAAAGATTCTCTTCCGATTAGACGGATTTTTATGATTGTGCTGGCAGCTTTCCTTGCCGTAAGTCAGGCATCCGCTGATTATATAAAGCTCAAGGTTCCTGATTCATCGGAAGTGAGGCGCACTGTGCTCGATTCATGGCTCCTTGCACCTCTTTCACAGCTTAACGGCCGTCCTTCCGAAGTATACACCGACTCGCAGGAAAATCTGTTTCAGGTTAGGTCGGAAAGGGAAGGTCAGTCCACTGTGGTCGTAGTGACTCCTTCAACCCTCCTCAAAGTTACTCACATGGTCGGAAACACCGTCGTAGGAGTGGTCGATGAGCCTTCTTTCAACAGAAGTTCATGCGGCGCCTGGCTTTTGTACCGGAACAGGATCAGCGGGGAAGCGGAAAAGATAGTCATTTATTTCACCGAATCACCGGAAGTCTATCTCCAGATACGCCCGGCAGGAAAAAAGACCGTCGTGGACATGATGGTGTACGGTTCCTACATTGCACGCGGAGTTCCCATTTCCATTCCTTTTGAAAACATATATACGTCATCATTTCAGACTATTTTCAACCATACTAGAAAAAATCTTCCGTGGGGTTACGTGGTTCCCGACAAGGATCAGTATGCGAACATAACGTCGCTCATTCCTGAAATCCGCCGCCGCCTTGCAGATGTTGCATACCTTGAAGATGCTGCCTACAATGAAAAGGGAGATTTGTATTCAATAACCAAGGGGGAGCCTTTTGCCAAGGAAATCGAGGATGTTGCTCTCAACTACTGGCTCAAGAATCCGCCGGAAGAAGAGCATTCCGAAAAGCCTATAACGGTCGGTGCACCGGGATTCGTAAAATGGGTGGTTGACGGTCTTGTAAGGCCTCTGACAGGAAAAGCGACGAAAATATCAGAGCTTGTTGCTCCTACCGTAAAGAGCGGTGACATTTCAAAGCGCGAGGTAATGAGCCAGTCATGGAATTTCTCCCTCAACCTTGACTGGGACCGCCATCTTGCCGAAAAAGTTTATTCAATACATGCCGGAAACAGGTTCTTCAGCTGGGACAAATGCGGAGTTGACGTTACCGATGATTTCTTCGTTTCAAGCCTTTCAGACGACGGGCGCATACTTCCTGCAGTGGGATACATAAGGAACGTGGGCTACGGAACCGATGTCCTCAAGGCACTCATGTACGTGCTTGCGGTGACGGAGCCTGATACTATATTCCTTGGTGCAATCCAGGAGCCTTCGCCGGTAAAGGCAGATGAGATGGTGTTCAATTCAAATGCCGTTTTTCTCCCTTATTTCAGGGCAAACGGAAGGTTCGACTGCGTTGTTTTCCAGGCAGGAAAAGAACTTACGCTTGAGCAGTTCGTCAAAAACAGCCCGGAAGTGCACGTGCATCTTGAAAGGATAAAATCATCCTCAAAATTCGACCCGATGTAAATTTCCTGAACTTGTACAATAAATCATTGACGATTGCAGAAGCTGGATTTATAATTATCCTTATGGGAACGACCGGGGGCTTCTGTGCTTTCCGCGGCTTCCTTAATCAATGCCGGGCTTTCGGAATTTCTCGTTCTGATTGTTTCCGGCCATAATAAGGAGTGTTTTTTATGAAGTGTATCAAAAAAATAGCATTGGTTTTTGTTGCTGCTTTTATTGGTGTTTCTGCATGGTCACAAGACAAGCTCGGTGATTATTTAAGCCGTATTTATGATTTGAACTATCAGCGCGCGCTTATTCAGAACGAATATGAAACGGCTTTTCAGGAAGCGAATTCTATTCTGAATGCCGAAATGCAGAAGGAGTTCCAGAAAATTTCCCAGATGGAGCAGTACGGATGGGAGAGCGCGGACGAATACAATGCACGCGTTACGGAAGAAATCGAAGCAGTATCAGCAAAGCGCAAGGAAGCCATTGCAAAGACGGACGCTGAAATCCGCAGCAAATTCGATGACCAGCTTTCCGCAATCGCAAAGAAAAAGCAGGCTTTGATCGATGAGCTTGTCGCAAAGGAATTCATTTATTCCGGGGACAGCCTCAGCCTCTCTTTCAGCGCATTCAACAGGACTCAGAAGAATTTCCCGTTCACTGTCAAGTCAAAGGAATCTGATTTGACATATACCTCACGTGGACTGCACTATGCACTCAACAAGGACAACCTTGCGGAAGAGTGGCCTGTATTTGACGGATATATCAAGGACAACGTTCTTTCTGCACAGGTCAACTTCATAGTCGTAAAAACGGCAGATTCAACAAGCTACCAGAAGAAAGTCACCCAGGTAAAGCTCGTTGACGGAAACGGAACCATCATCGCGACATATGACGTGAACGAGCCTGTCGAAATCGTTTCAATGGACGAAGCTGTGGAAGCGGCGGAAAAAACACCTGTCGATGATGAAGAGGAAGCAGCCGAAGCACCTGCAGAAGAAGATGAGGTAGATGAAGCGGCCGTTGAAGAAGAAGAAGCTGAAGAGGAAGAAGAAGAAGATATAGAAGAGCCTGAAGAAGAGTAGGGGTCTTTGAAAACGGAAGTTTTTTGAAAATCGGGAGCCGTTCCTTTCCGGGACGGCTTTTTTATCGGATATTTTTATCGGATATAAGGAATTTTTATGAACAGAGATTTTGAAGTTTTGGACAAAGTGATAGGTAAGATCCCGGATTTTCCCAAGCCGGGAGTGCTGTTTTATGATATAACGGGAATCCTTAGGCATCCTGAGGCATTCTCGTACTGCATTGACCGCATGGAAGAAATCTACAAGGGAAAGAAAATAGATGCAGTTGCAGGAATCGAGTCCCGCGGATTCATTTTTGCGGCTCCTTTTGCACAAAAAATGGGCATACCCCTTGT
>JAFOTA010000250.1 GCA_017421145.1 Treponema sp. | reverse complement strand
CGGTAATTGAAAACCGCCATGCAGCCGACTTCCTCTAAGGAGAACGAAACATGAAAAAAACATTCACACAAAGCAGCATGAAAATCAAACGTTCGGTTTTTATCTCATTTCTTCTTTCCTCGCTCCTAGTCTCCTGTGCGGAAGTGTCGTTCACCGAGGTCCTGAAGGGAAAGAACCTTCCTGTAACGGCGGTGCATCTTGTTTCGGAACCGACGCACACAGGCTACGAAATGGACGACGACGGTTCGCTCACTCTTTTGACCGGGCTTTCAAAATCGGCATGCACGGAAGTCACTCTTGACGGAATCAGGACGCACGCTTTTCTTTCGGACGGCTCATATCAGCTTACAACGGATGTCCTTGTATCAACCGTGGCTGAACTTTCGCTTTCGGAAGGAACGACAATAGTGCCTGTAACAATCAACGGATTTTCCGACAAGGCAAACGACAACACATTTTCGATTCATGTGTTCAAAAAACGCGGTACCATAAACCCATTTGCAGTGCGGGTCCCGATGTTCAGCGAGCAGGACATGGCGTTGCATGCAATTGAAATGGAGGCAAGGCTCAGCACAGGTCTTTCCGACTACGAAATTGCGCGAACTGAAACCACGTTCACCTTATGGAAGGAAGTTCTGGACTGGGCAACGGAAAACGGCACGACTTTGCAAGCACAGGAACTGAAGGTTCAGACGGAACATGGGGTGCGGACGACATGGGAACCGGTCAGCCTGTAGCATCGGTCTCTCTGCGCGATGTCCGTGTCTGGTGCAATGCCCTGAGCGAAATGGACGGTCTGGAACCCGTGTACCTTGGTTCAAACGGAAACGTGCTTAGAAACTCCCGTGACGGAGCAACTGTCGAAGCGGCGGTAATCCACAGCGAAAAAAACGGATGGCGGCTTCCTTCAATCAAAGAATACGAATTTGCGGCCAGGGGCGGTCTGTGTGCCTGGTATGCAAAATCAACGGGGGTTCCACCCTGCACCACATTCCCGGACGACCCGGAACTCAGTGCATACGACTTTCCGTATTCGGGAGCAAAATCGGCGGACTTTCTTTCAACCTACGCGGTCTACAACCAATACTCCTCTGCCCCATGCGCGTCAAAGCAGAAAAACACTCTCGGACTCTACGACCTTTCTGGAAACATGGCGGAATGGACGGACGAAACTTCAGGCGGCGGAAACCATTACGTACTCGGAGGCTCCTACGACTCAGACGCTGACGACTGCAAAATTGAATCCCGGGAATCACTTCCCGCATCAACATTTCTCGACCGCGTGGGATTCAGGCTGGCAAGGAAGGTGGGCGGCCAATGAAACAAAGCCTTCAGCTTCACAAACAGGTATTAAACCGACTTAAATTTCTTGTCAGGAAGTCTTTCTTTGAAGAATGCCTTAATACACCATGGAAACCAAAAATCAGGTTATTCTTATTTTTGTACATTCTTATAAGGATTTGGTTCGTATTTTGATTCTTTCAAACTATTGTTTACCAGTTTATATCCACAGTAAGCCAATACAGAAGCGATAAATATACCGCCGACAACAGAGCTTGATTTTGTTTTTTTGATTTTGGGAGACTTGACTTCTTTTGTATCCATAGCAATCCTCCATTTTGAAAGTATATTATATTTCATAAGAAAAATCAACCAAGATTTTAATACGTAATCTAATTATGCTTCCATCATACCATAAAACTTGACGTATGACCATGGTGAATGTATCATTAGAATATCGAACATTATTTCCAAGGGAGAAGTTATGAAAAAAACATTGGCTTTTATTTTCGGGGCGGCTCTTGCACTTTCATTTACAGGCTGTCTTTCCACGTCATCCATATTCGACTGGGACGACGAGGAGCTTTCGGATTATTATTACAATCAGATAAAATCGGGTACGGAAGAAAAACTTGCGGAAAAGCAGAAGTCCGAGGATTCATCAGCAAAAAAGACAACAGCAGCATCGAGCGAAAAAAAAGAAGAAAGCATCGACTCGAAAATCGAAAGGGCAAAGACTCTTGCAAAATCCGACAATCTTTCTGATTTGGAAACGGCATCCTCTCTTGTGGCTGAAGCACGGAAAGCCGAGCCATGGAACGTGGAACTTTCCGATTTGGATTATGACATAGATGAAAAAATCTTCGCCGCAAAAATCAAGACGGCTGAAAAACTTCTGGCATCCGGAACGGAAGATGATTTGGACAAGGCAAGCGCACTGGTAAAGGAAGTGCTTGACAAGCGTCCGGGAAATTCAGATGCAAGGTCTCTCAGCACAAAGATTTCATCTCAGAAATCAAAGATAAAATCCGAACAGGTTTCCATCGAAATGCAGCTTGAAGACATAAAGGCCTACATAAAGAGCAATTCGCCGGATCTTGCAATCAAGCGGGCCGAAAAACTTCTGGCATCCTATCCTCAGAACGCAGAGGCAAAAAAGCTGATGGCGGACGCAAAGACATTGCAGGCAAAAAATCTGGCAATGGACAAGGGATATCTTGACGATGCGGAAAAACTGGTCAACGAGGCATTGAAATATCAGGCGGACAACGGAGACGCAAAGAAACTCCTTTCAGAAATAAAGTCGCTCCAAAAGAAAGCCGAGAACTGTCCTTTCAAAGTCGGCTCATCATACGTACTGACCTCATACAATCTGAACGGAAAGCCTGCGCCTAAGAACGAGTGGAAGCCGAACCAGACGATAAAGTTTGTGTCAAAATCCACGATGACGGATTCATTCCTGTCATTCTCAAGCGAGTACGGTTTCAACGTTGACACGGCGGCAAGAAAGATTTATTTCAACAACACCAGCACAAGGAACGTCCTCTACACCAACGCGACCTACTCCGCAGATTTGAAGACAATCACGCTCTACGGAATCGACATCGACGGAAACCTCGACGGATATGAATCAGTGTTCACCTTAAGGTGAAACTGGTGTTCACCTTAAGGTGAAACTGGTGTTCACGTTGAAGTAAACCTGTCATCCCGAACTTGATTCGGGATTCATTTACTCATGGGATGCTGAAACAAGTTCAGCATGACGATTCTGCAGGTCGGGGGTGCTAAATCCTCATGGCTGGACCAACATTATTTCTTTGCGGGCAAAAAAAAATCATTTGCACAATATGAAAAGCAAGGTTATACTATATATATGGATTTTCAGAAAATAGTAGATTCTATTGAAATGGCGGCAGCGATTATCTCAGTTGAGGAAACCGACAACGGTTACGGTGACATCAGGATTGTCCGCGCAAATCAGGAATATAAGAAAATCATGGGGAGCGGCTACTACGACAACATGCTTTACTCGGAGCTTGTTCCCAAAGAACTTAACTTTGAGGATTTCTGCTACCGTTGTGCGGTCAAAAAACAGCACCTCCATTCCTATGTGGACACGAAAACCATGGGTCTTTGGACGGATGCCACTTACATTCCCCTTTCAAAAGATGTCGATGAGGGGAACACACATTATTTTATCTTTTTCTTTGAGTTCACTAAAAATTCAGAGCCTGAGAGGATGTCAAAAATCTCCATGGATTCTGCCGCTTTTGTAATCCAGTCCTGCATAAAGCTCCGTGAGTCTAATGATTTTGCGGTCTGCATGAGCAATGTAATCAGCGACATACAGAAAAAGACCGACGCTTTTTGCGGGAGCCTCGTGCTTATCGACAAAGACCGCGGTAAATCTACCATCCTTTGCGCAAAATTCCGTAATGACTGCGCCACCATCGAAGATTTCAAGGACAAACTCACCGATGATGTAATCGATTCATGGTACGACACGGTCGAAAAGCACAACATAATAATCATAAAAAACGAGCACGACATGAACGAGCTTGAAAAAATCAATCCGATTTGGACAAAATCGCTCCGGAGTGCAGAAGTAAAAAGCCTTGTTCTCGCGCCTCTTTTTCAGGGTGCAAAAATAATCGGCTATGTTTTCCTCACGAATTTCAACACCGACCATATCATCGAGATAAAGGAGTTCCTTGAGCTTACGGCATTTTTCATGTCAGCAGAGGTTGCCAACAACAATCTTGTGGAGAGGCTTGAATTCATGAGCACCATCGACATGCTCACGGGGCTTTTGAACAGGAATTCCATGAACTACCGCGTAGACATGTTCGTTAGCGGCGAGCGTCCGGTCAAGGCTCCTT
>JAFOTA010000249.1 GCA_017421145.1 Treponema sp. | reverse complement strand
ATAAGGCCAGGTCCCGCAGACATTGCATCACGGCCGGAGAATGCGAAGACAGCCGGAATAATCATCATGCCGGCAAGGATTGCGATTCCAGTATCGAAGATTTCAATCTGGTTTATTGACTTTCCGAGGTTCACGTCTTTTTTCATGTATGAGCCGTAAGCAACCATGATTCCCATGGCGATTGAGAGCGAATAGAAGAGCTGTCCCATGGCATCAAGGATTACGGTGAAAAGTTTTTGAACTGTAAGACCGCTGAAATCCGGGATAAAATAAATTGCGGCACCTTGAAGACCAGTGCGGGTCACTCCGTCAGCATCAGTGTGCTTTATGAAAAGCGAGTAGATTGCAATGAACACTACGATTATTGCAAGAACAGGCATGAGGATTTTTGAGTAACGCTCGATTCCATGCTCGACTCCCTTGTATACGATGAAGAAACAAAGCATTGCAAATACCGCAGCATAGAAAATCGGCTGCCACTGTGCCGTGATGAATCCGGAGAAAAATCCGTCCTGAACAGCAGCTGGTCCCTGGAACGCAAGATATGTGAACATATATTTCATTACCCATCCGCCGATTACGCAATAGTACGGATAGATTATGAACGGAACCACAAACGAAAATATTCCGAGGAATCCCCAGCGCGGATTTATTTTTTTATACGCCGTGAGAGGACTCTCCTGTGTCTTACGACCGATTGCGACTTCGGTTATAAGAAGTGCAAATCCGAACGTGAGCGCAAGAATCAGATAGACAAGAAGAAAAAGTCCGCCGCCGTCTTTTGCCGCAAGATACGGGAATCTCCAGATGTTTCCCAATCCGACCGCGCTACCTGCCGCAGCCAGAACAAATCCGATTGAACTCGAAAAAGAGTTCCTCTGCTTTTTTAATTGTGTCTCCATTAAACAACCCCTTTTTATATTTTCTCACCTGTAGTTTAGCATATAACGCTATATATATGGAAGATATTCATGACATTCAATGTTTTTAAATAAAATTTGTATTTTTCGCAGTTTGTTCTATAATTTATTTGAAGGTGAGGCTTATGGGCAAGATATTTATAAAAGTAAAGAATGCATTTTTCAAAAGATTTACCACGCTGAATTACAGTAAGTATGTGAAGGACTATCTTTTCCGATCCAACACTGTGTCCAGCATCTACGTGAGCATCGTCGTTGCGGCTCTTGAAATCTGGATGATCATAACGGTTTTCACGGGTACCATTTTCAGCGACGGGACAAGGACTTTCTGGTGGCTCATACAGCACACTGCCCTTTATATCGTGCTTCTCATGACGGCAATCATAATGTTCATCTATTCGGTTTCATTTTTGAAAGGAAAAATCCAGAACCAGCTGGTCGGTAACGGAATACGTGTTTTCTTTACGGTCGTGGCAATCACGTTCGGACTGTACATTTCATACATCAGCTATGACAAATCCGGGCAGGTATTCGCATTCATAACCATGGAAGTTTTCTGCCTGTGTCTTTTGGTCTGGCATCCTGTAACCCACTTTTTGATTCTGACGGTTTCGTTCGGGATTTACCTTTATCTACAGAGCAGGCTGGCACCGCTTACTTACAGCATAGTGGTCAATTCGTTCACTCTCTGGATCGCGCTCCTGATGGCGGGAATCAACATCCATCACCAGAGGAGGCTTGAAGCACAAAAAGACGAGAACCTTGAAAAGCTCACGGTCTACCTGAAAAACAAATCCCAGATTGACGAGCTTACGGGGCTTCCGAATTTCGAATATTTTCAAAAGGAAGCGGTTGAAAAGCTGAACGACGAAAGCATTGAAGTTTCTCTGATGCGCTTCGTTTTCATGGACATCGAAAATTTCAAAAACTACAATGAAAAATACGGATTCACCAGAGGAAACGATTTTCTTAGGACAGTCGGGCAGATTGTCGCTCGGACATTCGAAGGAGACATAACGGCTCATTTTTCTGACGACCATTTCATAGTCCTTGCAAAATCTAACAGGCTTGAAGAAAAGCTTGAATATATAAAGCAGCAGATAGCCGGATTTGAAACCACGATACAGCTGGGATTGAAAAGCGGAATCTATATCCCGTTCAAACGATCGGTCGCTCCAAGCGTTGCCCTTGACCGTGCGCGTTATGCATGCTATTCCATAAAAAAGCATTTTTCGCATGACATTGCAGAATACAATGCCGTAATGGATTCCGAATTCAAGAAAAAAAAGTACATAATCAACAACATAGATTCAGCAATAAAAGAAGGGTACATCCATGTCTACTATCAGCCTGTAATCTGGGCAGAAACAGGAAAGCTGTGCGGAGCGGAAGCACTTGCAAGATGGCATGATCCTACGTTCGGTCTTATTTCGCCGGCGGCATTCATCCCGGTGCTTGAAGAATACCATCAGATACACAAGCTTGATATGTTCGTAATGGAATCAGTGTGCAGCCACATTAAAGACGCATACGACGGACAGCACCCGAGGATTCCGGTTTCAATAAATTTTTCGCGCCTTGATTTTGAGCTTTCAGATCCGGTAAAAGAAGTTTCCGCATGCATAGAAAAATACGGCATCTCAAAAAATGACATACATGTAGAAATCACCGAAAGCGCGCTCTCCGACTCCGACATGAAGCTTAAAGAAGCCATGGACAATTTCCGTGCGCAGGGTTATTCGCTCTGGCTTGATGATTTCGGATCCGGATATTCAGGATTGAACGTACTGAAAGATTTTTCGTTCGACATGATGAAAATAGACATGAAATTCCTTTCAAAGTTTTCGGAAAACAAAAAGACTCAGCCCATTCTTTCAAGTATTGTGTCGCTTGCAAAAAACATAGGCATGCAGACTTTGACCGAGGGCGTTGAAACGGAAGAAGCATATGAATTCCTGCGTTCGATCGGCTGCCAGCGTTTGCAGGGATATCTGTTCGGCCGTCCTATGCCCAAAGATGAATTCCTTGAAAAAATTCTTTCAGGAAAATATCAGGTGCAGGAAATGAGTTCAAATGCCCTTTAAAAGCTCGCTGTAATACCTTGGCTCTATTTTTTCTTTCGGGATTCCGGTCTTTTCAAGATAGCATTCGATTTTTTCCCTAAGCCGCGCAACCAGATCAGGCTCGTCGGTCGGGGAAAGGATTTCTATTTCCAAAAAATCACCAAGCGGAGGAACGGCACAAAGTTCGAATGTCACGTTAAGTCCTTCGGGGATTCCGTTTCCGCTTTCCACCGGGAATGTCCAGTCCATGACTTCCTTGTGTTTTTTAAGGACAATTGAAAATCCTGCATCCTGCAAAAAAGTTTCAAGCACAGCCGGATCCGAAATCTCACATTCCTTTTCGTCGTTCACTTCGATGACGGTCTTATTTTGTTCGCGCAGTTCCTTACGT
>JAFOTA010000248.1 GCA_017421145.1 Treponema sp. | reverse complement strand
TTTCAATGCAATAAACTCAGAGCCATTTGTATATGCTTTGGTAAAAACAAGAGAGCATTCATAGGTAAAGGGGTCTGAATATTCAACCCAGCCTTGGTGCGTGAGCAATTCATCAAAAACATCTTTACTGATCAGCTTAAATTCAACGACAGAATCATCATAAAGTTTTACAGAATATTCTTTTTCCATTTTTTCCTCCATATTAAAATGTTAGTTTTCATTCACCAAGTTTATTATCCGAAATATCAACAGACATATTTGGTTTAGGATTCAATAGAATTAGTTTTGCCGTAAAATCTGGTATATATAGAAAAAAAGATGTCGGTTTGTAAACAAGGGTAAATCTAGCGGTTTTTATCCAGCCTGTCGTAAAGCACGTATTCTTCGCCCGTCGATTTGTGAATCTTTTTCTTGTAAAGCAAAGTCCAGTTTGTCTGTCCAATCGAATAGTCCTTGTCGGTCTGCGAAAAAAATGAACGGCAGAAATATTTTCCGCTTGATTTGTCCTCGGAAAGGAATGTAAAAATATTTCTAGCCTGAATTTCATTCTTCAAGAGAAAATCAGCTTGAATCGCGGAGAATGACTCCAGCTTTGGGTTGTATTTGAAAATCGTTTTGTTCGAGTCCATGATTTGCTCAAGAAAGGCGAGGCATTCAATTCGGGATTTTATTTGCGGATAAAACTGAGAAGATTCAAGCTGGGTTTTGCTTATAGAACCTTTTAGTATCTTACGAAAAATCGAATTCCTGCTTTCGTTAAAATGACGGGCTCTATCTTTCAAATACTGCAATCCGGCCAAATGAAAAAAATGAGTTTCGTCAAAAGTAACGGAAAGAGTGATATTGGTATTTTTCTTTCCGAGCAAAATCTGATATTCAACGTCAAGTAATTGTTTGTAGGCTTGTGCAGCTTGAAGAATATCCGTCATCGGCTCTCCCAAAAGAAAAAGCCCCGCGCCAATCGCAGAGCTTTCCATAATTCCATTTTCCTTCAGTTGTTCTAAGTCAACCTACATCTGGCTATTGGTAAATGGAGAACCGTCGTAAGACTTTGCAAAGCACAGCCCTTCCAGATTCTACACTTTGCTTTAAATCGCCTAACAGACACTCAAGTTGCCTGCCGCCTTGATTGGCAAGGACTTATCAGCTATGAATTTACTTGATAAGCGGGCAGATGTCAAGAGCGTTTTTATACTCTTGCGGTGCGAGATTACCCAGTGCAGGTTCACTGACTGGGCTTTTAAATTTGGAGCTACTGCCGGCAATAGCAAAGTCACATCCTAGACTTTGTTCACACGCGCGCATGAAATCACGTTCACGCCTGTTCCCAAAATGTCGTACAAAAGAACGTCGCCTGTTTTGACCGGTGCTTTTACCCTTGAGCGGCGGATAACTTCCATGCACTGCAAAAGCATGTTTTTGGGAACTTCACCTGCTGTTTTTACCGGAACGACACTCAAATCCCCGTTATCCACAGTGATCGTCGTGGTGAGCGTTCTGGTCGGGTTCAAAAGCTCCTTTTCCACATACTGAGGCCCGCGCTTACATCCGTTGTCCGTTACGCTTATGACTTTGCGGTTTGCTCCTGTTCCCTCGGTCGTAACTTCCATTGAACAGCCCATCGGACAGATGATGCAGGTCATCGGGAAAATCTTTCTATTTTCAGTTGTTTCTTCACTCATTAGTCCATGTCCTCCTCTGGAATCTCTATTGATATGGTCAGATTGTCTTTCACTTTTGCAAGCTGCTCGGGACTCAGCTCAAGCACCTGCATTTCACCCGGACGCACGATTTTCTTTTTTGTCGCCTTGATTCTTTCGTTGTTTGAATATGCGACGATCTGGACATTGCGGTAAACATCGGTAGGCCTGAACATGATTGAAATGGGCGTTTCGCTTTCCGTTGATTCAATATGCTGGGGAACTGTATAGCGCACGCGGTTTCCTGGTCTGAGCACGACATTCTGCGGATTTTTTGCTTTCGTTCCCAAAACATATTTTGCGGCATTATCTCCGGCACGAAGGCTTTCAGCGGTCACAAAATCAACAAGGTCGTGGACATGGACTGTATTTCCGCATGCAAAAATTCCTTCCACGCTCGTCTGCATGTGTTCGTTTACAATCGGGCCAGAAGTCGTTGAGTCAATGCTGATTCCGCATCCGTTTGAAATCTCGTTCTCCGGGATAAGACCGACCGAAAGAAGAAGCGTGTCACATTCGATAAACTCCTCGGTCTCCGGGAGGGGCTTTCTGTTTTTATCAACAGCAGCGACGCTTACACCCTCAACCCTTTCTTTTCCATGGATTTTCGTAATCGTGTGGCTGAACTTAAGCGGGATGTTGAAATTCTCCACGCACTGAACGATGTTGCGCCTGAGTCCCGCACTGAAAGGCATGAGTTCACAAATCAATTTTACCTCGGCACCTTCAAGAGTAAGCCTGCGTGCCATGATCAAACCGATGTCGCCTGAACCAAGGATCACGACTTTTTTTCCAGGCAGATATCCGTCGATGTTTACAAAACGCTGTGCTGAGCCTGCCGTAAAAATTCCAGCAGGTCTTGTTCCAGGAATGACAAGCGCACCCCTTGTTCTTTCACGGCAACCCATAGCAAGAATGACAGCCTTTGCCTGAATCTGCATGAGTCCGTCTTTCGTATTGATTGCAGTGACTTGTTTTTCGGCATTCACTTCCAAAACCATTGTGTCGGTCTTGTATTCGATGCCCAGTTTTTCAACCTCATCGCTAAAACGTCCAGCATATTCAGGACCGGTCAGCTCTTCGCCAAAATGATGGAGTCCGAATCCGTTGTGAATGCACTGCAAAAGGATTCCGCCGATTCTTGTGTCGCGCTCCAAAATCAAAATGCTGTCGCAGCCGCCCTTTTTTGCAGCAATCGCCGCCGCCATACCAGCAGGACCACCGCCGACTACCACTATATCATAATTAAGATTTGTCATATTTTTCCGTCCTTCTCAACGAATCTTCGAGTTCAAGATGTATGAACAACCGCCGTTTTTTGTAACCGATGTCATCGGCATTTTCAGTTCCCGGCTGATGATTTCAGTGACGCGCGGAGAACAGAATCCGCTTTGGCAACGCCCCATGCCTGCCCTTGTCCTGCGTTTTACACCATCCAAATCCTGTGCGCCTACCGGTGAAAGAATTGCCTGAACAATCTCGGCTTCGGTAATCATCTCACAGCGGCAGATAATTCTTCCGTACAACGGATTTTCTTCTATGAGCTGGGCTTTTCTTTCTGCACTCGCATGTTTGAACGACTCAATTCCTTTACGGATCGGAGTGAAATCTGGATTCTTTGCAAACTTTCCGCCAAGTGCCTTTTCAACAAGCGACGCGACATACACACCGATTGCAGGAGCGGCCGAAAGTCCCGGTGAGCAGATTCCCGCAACGTTGATGAAGCGCTTTACGTTTTCATCTTCTTCAATTATGAAGTCCTTGATTTGGTTTCCGTTTTCATCATAAGGAATGGCACGTACACCGCTGAACGAATTGATTATGTTACGCTTGGGGATATTCGGAATCGTTTTTTCAGCTGTCCGCGTGATTGAATCCTGCCCGGCTCTGGTCGTTGCTGTGTTCGTCTTGTCATCATCATCTTCCGCGCTTGGTCCGACAAGAATGTTTCCGTCGGCAGTTGGAGTCACAAGAACGCCCTTCCCTTTTTCATCCGGGCACTGGAACAGAGTGTGGTGCGCAAGATTTTCGCATTTGTTATCAAGAAGAAAATATTCTCCGCGACGCGCTTTGATTGAAAAATTCCTTGCCCCTGCCATCAGACTGATTTTATCCGCAAAAAGACCGGCGGCATTGATTACGCAGCGTGATTCAATTTCCGTTTTGCCTGTTTTGATTATCCAGTTTGCACCGCTTGTTTCCGGCGGAGTGATTGCATGAACCTCGTTTTCAAGAAAAAGCTTCACACCGTTCTGCACTGCATTTTCCGCAAAAGCCCATGTCGCCTGATACGGACTTGTGATTCCGGCAGACTCAGCCAAAAGC
>JAFOTA010000247.1 GCA_017421145.1 Treponema sp. | reverse complement strand
GGATTCAGCCGGAAAAGCGGAAATCGTTCCTGAAAAATTGATGGACGGAGTTACAGCCGTGAGCGGAAGCGGACCTGCCTATGGATTTTTGTTCATCGAAGCACTTGCTGATGCTGCAGTGAGGTTCGGTATGCCAAGAGCACAGGCATATGTTTATGCGGCACAGACATTAAAGGGAGCTGCTGCAATGGCACTTGAAGACGGACGTTCAATCAGCGAACTGAAAGACGCGGTTTGTTCACCGGCAGGAACTACGATCGAAGGCGTAATCGCCCTTGAAAAAAACGGATTCCGCTCAGCCGTAATAGAAGCCGCCACCGCCGCATTCAATAAATCCGTGGAGCTTGGAAAGAAATAACCCTTGAATTCTCCACTGCATTTATGCGTTCAGCAACTTGCTTTCAATCCATTTTGCAACGCCGTCGTTTTCATTTGAAAGACAGACATCGTTTGCAATTTGTTTTACTTCGGTGATGGCGTTCTGCATTGCGATTCCTTTTCCGCAGAGTTTAAGCATTCCAATGTCATTGAAGTCATCACCGAATGAAGCAATTTGTTCTGCACGGATGTTAGTGTTTTTGCACAACGCTTCTATTGCCTTTTCTTTTGTCGCTCCCTTTTTGCTAAGCTTGTACCACGGAATGTCGGAGAAGGGAAGAAAGTCAATTTTTTCGATTCCTATGCTCGATGCTATTTCCGCCACTTTTTTTTCATCAACTGTTTTGATGCACATTTTCATTGCCGGTTCCCTGAAATCAGAAAAATCGTTGAACGTCCAGAATTTGTCACCAAGCTCTTCTTTTGAATTAGAGTAAAGTCCTGTTTCGTTGTCTACGGAAATTACAGAATCTGCTCCAAGAATTTCGAACGATGCTTTTATGAGCGTGCAGATTTCTTCGTTGGAAAATTCACATGAGTAGATTTTTTTGTTTTTGAAAGTGACCATTCCGCCGCCGTTTGTTATGAGAACGTCCGGGGATATTCCGTCGAGAAATTTTACTGCGTTGACCAAAGCGCGTGATGTTGAAATGCCGAAAAGGATTCCTTTTTTTTGTGCAAGCGCAATGACTTGCTTTGTGTAGGCAGAAATTGATTTGTCAGCATGGAACAAAGTTCCGTCCAAATCCGAAAGAATTAAAGAAATGTTTTCCATAATCAATTATGAATTGTTTTTGATTTTTTTTCAAGAGAAAAATTTCCAGTGTTTTTGCAACGGACGGCATCTAAGGAAACACTGAATAATCCGAAAGCGGGTAGCATACCCCGTATGCTCATTCAGTGTTAACCATAAAATCTTTTAGACGATCTGTCCGGGGCTTTTTTTACCGGTCGTTTTTTCACCGAGATAATTTGCCTGGTTTTCCGGAAACACGGCAAAATATGAAAGATGCTCTTTTTCGCGCTTTCTTTGGTAGCACGGCAGCCATGCCCAGAGCAATGAAACAAGCCCGACAACCAAAAGATAGAGAGGCCCGAAAATCAGCGACTGTATTGTGTGACCGTATTCATGGACTTCATAAAGCGAATAGAATTCTTCATAAGTATGCGTTCCTTTTGCGGCAGGATAATAGCAGAACGGATCATCGCTTACAAAAATGAATTCACCGAGCGAAAGGCCTGCTTTGAGTTTCCATGTAGTGACTATGCATCCGTGAAAAAAATGGTGCCTGCATTTTATGTTGAGAAGAAATATGACGAATCCGGCGAGAGTCTGAAGTATGCCCCATGTACATTGAACCAGCACATAAATTATTGTTTTCATTTTTTTATGATAAAACAAGCGGAAAAATTTGTCCATGCTATTAACTTTTGCAATTCTTTGGTAAACTCTTTTCTATGAATATTCTATCCATTAATAATCTTGCGAAAATCGGACGGGAAAAACCTTTGTTCACAGGCGTGACTTTTGGTCTGGACGAAGGTGACAAGGCTGCTTTGATCGGGCGTAACGGCGGCGGAAAATCCACGCTTTTGGCAACGGTTGCCGGAGTGCTCCAGCCGGATGAAGGTGAAGTCATAATAAACAAAAATGCCGGAGTTTCTTTTTTGCCGCAGAATCCTGTTTACAATAAGGATGACACAATCCGGGATCACATTTTCAAATCAAAATCTCCCAAGCTTGAAATAATCAGGCAGTATGGTGAAGTTTGCGCGAAAATGGAAAACGGACTTTCCGCCGCAGTGCAGGCCGATTTCGACAGCCTTACTCTTCAGATGGAAAAAGGTGACTTGTGGAATTATGAATCACAGGTGCGCTCTATTCTGACGGTTCTCGGCATCAACGATATGGAACGGAAGATGGGCGAGCTTTCCGGCGGAATGATAAAAAAAGTTGCGCTTGCCCAGGTGCTTGTTGAAGATACAAAACTTCTTCTGCTTGACGAACCGACGAACCATCTTGACATGACGACAATAGTATGGCTACAAAATTATCTTGCCGAAATAAAACGCAGCGTTCTTATGGTAACTCATGACCGCTATTTTTTGGATGCCGTGTGCAACAACATTTATGAGCTTGCCCGGAACAAAGTAAAGCTTTATGTAGGAAAT
>JAFOTA010000246.1 GCA_017421145.1 Treponema sp. | reverse complement strand
GCAGCTGAAGACGCACCTGATTTCTATGATGCTGACGATCTGGGAGTGCTTTTTGCCCTCTAGTTTTCACCGGGATTCAATCAGTTATGGAAAATTCCGTGAGCCTTCCGATTTTTAGGATTTCCTGAATCAAAGGCTCAAAATCCTTGGGGTCTGAAAGATTTATAGAATAATGCAGCACGGAGATTCCGCTCTCCAAATTCCTCGTGATGTTCAGGTCGCAGATTTTTATGCCGTCACGCTCTATGGCCTCGCTGATTTTTTCCTGATCGACGGGAGACTCAACGAACGTAAGGTGCATGGCTTTCTTTTTTATTGCAGGAAAAAGCTTTCTTTCAAGTTTTTCAATCAGAATCAGTATCAGCTCCACGACCAAAAGCACTATGGCAGACTGTACATAAAGCCCGGCACCCAACGAAAGACCCACGGCCGCAGCAGTCCAGATTATCGCAGCGGACGTAAGCCCCTTGATGTTCATTCCCTGACGCATGATTGCACCGCCGCCAAGGAACCCGATTCCGCTCACAACCCCGGCAATGATACGTGCAGAATCCGCGCTTTTTTCAGAAATGAGAGGCACATATATGGAAAGTATTGAAAGCAGTGTCGATGAAACGCATATCAAAACCAGCGTCCTTATTCCGACCGCCTGATTACGGCTTTTACGCTCTATTCCCAGCACGAATCCGCAGACTATGCTTGCAACGAGCCTGACCGTGCATGAGAGAACGAAGCTCCAGTCTACCGCGCCAAAGTCAAATGCCCCCAAATCTTTCCCCTATTTTTTGCCGAACAAAGAAAATCCGCTGCCCTGAAGCTTTGTGCCCGGTCTTACCCAGTTCAAGCTTGCCTTGATGTTTTTCTTCATTTTCTGCTCAAAATATGTGTCCGTGTAATATGCAAGCCACTTTGCAAGGGATCCTTCATTTGCCACAGTGTCCATGGATTTGTCACCGCGCACCATGAGGACGTTCAGGTTGGGAAGGTCTCCGTAGATTGCGGCTATGTTTTCTGCAAAAGCCATAAAAGCCGTGGCAGCCGCTGCAACGACCGGAGAAGCTATCGAATATGCACCGTTTCTTAGCGAAGGAGAGCGCACTGCATCTGCCGCGGAAGGTCCTTCTTTCAAAAGATAAATCAGAGTGCCGGGATTGTCTTCCGTTTTTCTTGCCTTGAACCTGTTCAATGCTTCGAGCGTAAGATACTGATATGAAAGTATCATGTCGCTGGATCCGCGTGAACATTCCTGGATGTCAACCTGATTCGCCTTTGACGCATACAGCTCTTCGTCAAAATAAAAGACCACTTCATCAAGGTTCGCATACAGGCTTTCTGCGGACAAAATCAACGTGCGTGCTGAAATGGGAGACCCCCTGTTCCACAACACCGTGGTCACTCCGGATGCCATGTCCACAAGCTTCTGCTGGCGTTCGGTTTCAGAATCAGAATCCGTCTTAAAAGTTTCATTGTCACCGCAGGCAACCACACGGCGGCCCGATTTTGCCAGGGAGTCAGCGAATTTTGTGCATGCCGGCATATCTTTTCCGGCAACAAGAGTAGTCTTAGTCATAAGGACATTATATCACAGCTGGAAAAAAGTTAAAACAGGTTTTTCGGCTCAAGTTTCTTTGGGGCATTTTGTTCCCCTTGCCATCATTATTGCGTTCATATATATTCAATGTACTATGGAAGGAGATTTATGCTGAAAGACAAGCTTAAAAAATTCATCGTGCCGCAGTTCGGGAAGAAATTCCTCATCATGATTACGGGTATCTTTTTCATGGGATTTTTCCTGTCGTTTCTGATTGAAATCAGCCTGGGTACGGATCCCTACACTTTCCAGAACAGCGTCATTTCCCGGCGCATAGGATGGCAGTTCGGCACATGGCAGCTTTTTCTGAACATAATCCTCCTCGTCATAATGGCTGTATTCAACCGGCACCTCATAGGAATCGGGACGATTGCCAACATGGTTCTCATAGGCTACGTATCCGATTTTTTCCGCTGGGTATGGGGGAAGATTTTTCCCAAGCTTGCAGAAATCTGCACGGATCCCTCGCTTCTCCATGCAAAAATCATACTGTTTGCCGTAACCCTGCTTCTTTTTGTGATAAGCGCGGCTTTCTATATAAATGCGGACATGGGCCTTTCGCCTTACGACGGACTTGCATACATAATCGGACATAAACTCAAGAAGATTCCGCAGGCAGTTTCAAGGATTCTATACGATCTTTCGGTAATCGGCATAGGGCTTTTGGCAAGCATAGGCTCCGGATTCGACATAAAGACAGCCCTCATAGGCTCTTTTGCCATGGCTTTTACCCTGGGGCCTGCAATTCAGATCGTCGGGGCGTTCGTAAACAAAAAAATTCTGCGCGTGCAGCCTGAACAACGGCCAGATCCGCAAGAAAAACAGCAAAATCTTCCGCAAGAATAAAAAATTTTTACAAAATCGGAAAAGAGGGGTACAATTAGAGTATGTCCATAATCAGTACCCCTACTGCTGATTTTTACAGCAGGCATTTTATATTTACAGAAAAAGACATCCTCCTGAAAAGCGGCGTTGATTTTTCAAAAGTCATAGATGAATCCGCATTGCCTGATGAGCAGACCGTGTCCCGGTGCATAAAAAATCAGGTTGCTTCGGACTGGTTTTCGGAAAGCGGCGGAAACTACACTGCAATCATGCTTGAAAACGACTGCCCGGTTCCCTCCGGATGCATGACCATTCCTCTAAGGCAGTTTTTCTGGGATACATTGACTCAGGACGAAAAATCATGCGGAAAGACATCTGTTTTGGGCGGACTTGCGGCGCGTGCATACGGATTCCTTAAGCTCCGTGAAAAATACAGGTTCTGCCCCACATGCGGAAAAACTCTCAAAGATGACTACAGGCTCACTGCAAGAAGATGCACAGGATGCGGAAAGCTCTTTTTTCCACAGATTGAACCGGCCGTAATAGTGCTTGTCTCAAAGGGAAACCAGGTTCTTCTCGTAAAAAACAAAAACGGCGCGTCGAATTTCTATTCTTGCATAGCCGGATTCGTGGAACACGGAGAACCCATAGAAAAGACGGTAGAACGGGAAGTTGCCGAAGAAACAGGCATCTCGGTCAAAAACATAAAGTACATAGGAAGCCAGCCATGGCCATACCCCGACCAGCTGATGCTTGCGTTCACGGCAGATTACGAAAGCGGCTCGATAAAAATTCAGGAAGAAGAGCTTCAGGACGCCGCATGGTTTGACAAGGATTCGCTCCCGATAATCCCGAACCCAGGATCCGTCGCATACAATCTCATTACGGGGAAATTCACGAAAGGGTAGCTTATGAAAAGACTATATGCAATCATATTCATCTGCATAGCAATAATACTGACATTCTGCGTGGTTCTCAGCGTACTGAGCAAAAAGAAAAACGCAAAATACCTGAGGTATCCTCTTATATTCGCGCTCCTGCCGACAATTGCGAACATCATTCTGATGGTCTGCACGACACAGGCAGAAAGCAACCTTGCATACGGAATTTTCTACGGAAGCATAAACTGGATACTGCTCACCATGGTCAGGTACTGCGCAGGCTATACACAAGTAAAGCCGAAACCCGACTGGCTCCCTTGGATGCTGCTCGGCATGACCATAATGGATTCTGTTTCCATGATCATAAACCCGGTCTTTCACCATGCATACCAATGTATAGAAGTTACAGGGGCAAACGGAGAAATCTACTACATATCGAAGGCACTGCTCTGGTTCAACATCCACCTCGGATATTCATATGCATTGAGCGCGCTTTCACTGGGCATACTGATCTACAAGCTGCGCATAACGGCCATAATCTACTGGCAGAAATATGTGATCGTCATACTTTCGTTTTCCATAGTATTGATCTGGGATTCATTTTTCGTGACCAACACCGATGAAATCAACAAGTCGATCATAGGATTCGGAATAAGCTCAGTCCTATTGACGTATTTCACTCTGATCTACAAGCAGCGTCCCTTGGTTTTCAGCATGCTCAAGCAGGTGGTCTACAACAGCAGCGACATGGTTTTCCTCTACAACGACGAAAGCGAGTGTATTTTTGCAAACGATTCCGCAATGAAATTTTTCAATCTTACGGAAGACACGCTGAACAAATCCAAGGATCATCTGAAAAGCATACTGAAATCCGATTATTCCCCGGTCGCGGCAAAGGAATACGTAAAGATTTTCACTACGTTCTGGCAGGAAAAGAAAGTCCACCTGAAGGTCGAATACAAGCTGATTGAAAAGCACGACAGGATCGAAGGCTGTTTCTACCGCATCTGGGACTACACGGAAAACGTCTCCAAGATGGAGATGGACCACTACAAGTCAACCCACAACGATTTGACCGGGCTTTACAACAAGAATGCCGTCATAGAGCAGATACGGAACCTCATAAAGGAAAACCCGGACAGGCAGTACTACATAATCGCCTACGACATAAAGAATTTCAAGCTTTTGAACGATCTTTTCGGACGCGACGTGGGCGACAAGGTTCTGGTCCTCATGGCGGAAATACTGAACGAACGCACTTTCCCAAGCGAGCTTCTCGGACATTTTTCGGGCGACCGTTTCGTACAGGTGGTCAAGGCGGAAGATCTGGAGCGCACGCTTGACAAATTCTCGCGGATTTTTGACAAAACGCCGGAAATCCTGCATGACCAGAATTATTCGCTAATTGTCCATGCCGGAGTCTACAAGATAGAGCAGGATGAAACTTCGGTAATAACCATGCTTGACCGTGCTTTCCTTGCGCTTTCATCAGTGAAGGACTTCAACGAAAACCGATATGCATTCTATGACGACAACATGAGAAGGGGCCTCGTTTGGGAACAGCAGATTACCGCAGCCCTTGATTCAGCCATTGCGGAGCGTCAGTTCGAGCTTTATCTCCAGCCCCAGGCAGACAAAGACGGAAAGATGATTGGAGCGGAGGCATTGGTAAGATGGAACCATCCTTCGCGCGGACTTCTTCCTCCGAACCAGTTCATCTATACTTTTGAAAAGAACGGAACCATCTCGCACCTTGACTACTACATGTGGGAAAAGGCATGCATACTCCTTTCAAGATGGAAGCGGCTCGGCAGGGACGACATCTATGTTTCGGTAAACCTTTCACCGCTCGATTTCTATCACCTTGACGTTTACGACGTTTTTTCGGGGCTTGTCAAAAAATATGACGTTTCGCCGAAAAACCTGCACATAGAGATAACCGAAACCGCAATGATGTCCGATCTGGAAATAAAGCTCCCGATAATCGAAAGGCTCAGGCTTGCCGGATTCAAGCTTGCCATGGATGATTTCGGATCCGGTTACTCTTCGCTGAACATGCTCAAGGATTTTCCGGTGGACATACTCAAAATCGACATGGCTTTCCTCTACCGTTCGAAAGATGCGGCGAAAAGCAAGATAATAATCCAGCAGGTCATAGAGCTTGCAAAAAAGCTGGGAATGTCAACGATAACGGAGGGCGTGGAAAACGAACCCCAGATGGATTTCCTAAAAAGCATCGGCTGCGACATGTTCCAGGGATATTATTTCACGAAACCTCTTTCAGTGCATGACTTTGAGGAAAAATATTTCAGCCCCCTTGCACAAAATCCCTGATAAAAATAAACTGTCTGCATAAAATTTTGTATATTGGAGCCTTAGCTATGAAAAAAATCATAAGCGGAAAAGTACGCGAAGTATATGATTTGGAAGACGGAAGGATGGTCATCGTAACCACCGACCGCATCTCTGCCTTTGACGTGATCCTCCCCACGATGATTACTGACAAGGGAAAGGTTTTGAATGCCCTTTCAAATTTCTGGTTTGACTACACGAAGGACATAGTGAAGAACCACATGATTTCCTCAGATTTAAAGGACATGCCGGAAGATTTCCAGAAACCGGAATATGAAGGACGCACCATCCTGGTCAAAAAGCTCAAGATGATTCCTTATGAAGTTATCGTCCGCGGATATATGTTCGGTTCAATGTACGAAGCATACAAAAAGGGAGAGCCGTTTTTGGGGCACAAATTCGACAAGGAATACCAGCAGGCCGAAAAGCTCGAAAAGCCGATCTGCACTCCTTCGACAAAAGCAAAGGAAGGCCACGACATTAATGTTACCCTTGATTACATGAAGAACGAGCTTGGTGCGGAACTTGGTCAGAAAATCGCTGACACGGCAATCGCAATCTACAACAAGTGCTATGAGCATGCATATAAAAACGGAATCATCATCGCGGACACCAAATTTGAATTCGGCCTTGATGAAAACGGAGACCTCGTGCTTGCAGATGAAGTGCTCACCCCTGATTCAAGCCGCTTCTGGAACCTGAGCCAATACAAGGTCGGAACAAGCCCGGCAAGCTATGACAAGCAGTTCGTCCGTGACTGGCTCAAAGACAACAATCTTGCAGGAAATCCTGACATCAAGACGATCCCGGATGAAATCGTCTCAAAGACCTCCGCATTGTATCATGAATGCGAAGAAAGGATCTGCCACGCATAATCCGCTTTGCTACAAGCCTTGCTCCGTTATAGTTTCAACCTCAGACGGATCAAGGTTTGAAGCTCCTTCCCCTTCCGTTGCCGTAGTGAAATCAAACTCGGCTTCCTCTTCAACAGGACGGGGAGTCAAAAAACCTCCGAACACCCAGCCGTCTATCTTGTTTTCAGAAACTCCGTAATACCAGAAATCATTTACGCCGTAAAGCGTCTGAGTCCTTGCGGTGCGCCTTATGACGGTGAAATCCTTGTCATAATAGAGGGTTCCCAAAACATTTCCGGACATTGAAGGCATGTCACGTATGTTGATGTAGTCATTCTTTTCGGCATAGTAGAAAACCTGGGTCGGAACGTCAACCTGACCGGAAAGCGAAAGATCGGACGACCTCCTTACGCGCATTTCAGCCTCGCCTATCATCTCAAGCACGTTTCCCGTAACGTTCAGATCCTTGACGAAAGAAATGATCTGCCTTTTTTTTGAAAAATCCGACGTATTATTCGCTATGGTAAGCATTTCTATGGCCTTTATGTCATCACGGTTGCCGCTCACACGGTCAGAACGTACATAGCCTGTGAGTATTTTATTCTGTTCCGCACTGAAATAGGCGACTTCGCTCATCTTTATTCCGCCGGCAATGTCATACGACTTTCCCACCGCGATTATCCTTCCGCTGTAAAGGCATGAGTTCTTAACGTCTGCAAGGTTCCTCGTCCTGTAAACGGCAGCAGAAGGCACGGTTATTATTCCAGGAATCATCCCGATCGCTATGCGTCCTTCAAAGATATAGTAATCTTCGTCCAAGTAGGTGATACGCACGAAAGTTCCAGTCTGGGAATTGCGCCCCGAAACCCATGTGTATGAGTATGTCTTCGTCCTGAAATCTGCAGTGGCACGGATTTTTATTTCGGTTCCGACTGCAAGGGTTTCTTTTGTGTCGACAAGATTCCCGTCTTCCCCTACCTTCCATAATATGCAGTTGTCCTGAAGAACGACCGCATCCGTATCAGAATACCTGTTGCTCTGCGCAGACGCAAAAAACGGGACGAGAGCACAGAACGCCGCAAGCGCAATTTTTTTTATTTGACCGTGAATCATTTTCCGCTCCAAGACTTCAGTTCTTCCATCGTGTCTTCAAGTTCGTTCAATATGTCAGCAGAAACGCTGCCTTCATTCATAAGCTGCGAATATCTTTTTGAAACCTGTATCATTGCAATGTGCGCAGGATTGTCATCTATGTCCGACATCCTTACATAACCTTCAGTGTATTCGCCCCTTTTTCCGGCCGGGATTTTTACGCGCGCAAATTTCTGGGCCTCCGCATATTTTGACGAAGCCTCGCACTGACCCAAAAATGCAAGAAGGGTGTCCGTCGCAAGTTTTTCGGCATGCACTGAATCCTCATCGGGAGCTTCATAAAGATAGACGTCCGTTCCGGTTTCAAGCACATACTGAGGAACCGAACTCAAAACGATGCAGTCGCCCGGCACCCAGACAGATTCGTCGTCAAGCTTTACGTGCACATAATCTTCCCCGCCTTCATCACCGGGATTTTTCACAGTCTCAGCCTTTCCGCCCGACAAGCAGATTTCAAGATCCGAACCAGGGATTGCATCAGATACATATGAAGCGTTTCCTTCATCGTCGATATTCCAGTATCCGCCGTAAAAAACAGTGCCATGCGGAGCAAGATTCAGCTTTTCCGTCTTTTTTTCTTTTTTCACTTTGGAAGACTGACCGTCCGTCTTACCGGAACACGCCGGAATCAAAAGAAGCGGAACGATGCATGCCAAAACCACAAAGGACTTTTTGAATGAGACTTTCATTTTACCTCCCGTCAAAAATGAACCGTCATGTTCAGCCCCATTGGAAGGGCCGCAAGCTCAACCCTCGGAGTACCGTTCAGCTTGCTTTGTTCCTCAAGATTCCTGTTGAGCTTAGCAATGAAAGTATGGGCAAAAGGAACCAAAAATCCGAATGCGCTTCCTATTCCTGCGCCTGCAAGCACGTCGGTGAAAAAATGGTTTCCGCTTGCAATGCGCATGATCCCGGTTCCTACCGCTATGCCATAGGAAACAGCAATCACAGGTATGCGCCAGTTTGAATATGGATAGTACTGGCAGAAAGTATATGACAAAAACGTGGCTCCGGCAAATGCATTCATGGTGTGTCCGCTCGGAAGTGAGAATTCAAAGTCATGGAATCTGATGGAGCTTTCGTCATAAGCGTCGAAATACATGTACGGCCTTACCCTGAGCGCGTTTATCTTTATCGTTTCCTTCACGGCATTGGCGGCGAACAAGGTTTCAAGATACATTACGGCAAGAGAGATTCCGTCTTTTTTCGGAAGGTTCTTGAAAAGGAATTCAAAACCGTATGCAATGACCGGAGTTGCGGCATCGAATATGCTTGTGGCGGTCGCAATCTTGTCCAGGACTCCGTTATAGGGATTCATCGCCCAGCTGTCTATGGCAGGAACCAAAGACCTGTCATAAACCGTGCCTGTCTCATATTCAGGGAACGTTCCCAGCGCCCTCACGATATTTGCGCTCAAAAAACCGCCGAACGAAACTCCTGCGATGATTGAGTCGGCGACCACGTTCAGCTCAAAAGGAGAAGGGGCATAATAGCTGATGCATCTGTCTTTCAATGCGATGTCCTGCTCGAAGATTCCGCGCTCCTCGTCAACGAAAACCACTTTCGTTTCAGAAAACGCAGGCATGGCAGGGATCATAAAAACCAATGCAAGAACAACCGTCAGAAATCTTTTAGTCATGATCTTTTCCCCATGATTTTTTCGTGCGGTACGGGCTCCGGTTTCTTTCAGGAGCCTTTTCAACGCCGTTTTTGTTTTCCGAAGCCCTTCTGCCTGACATTTCATACATCAGGACTGCAGAAGCCTGGGCCACGTTAAGGCTGTCTATGTTTGCTTCCGTGGTTTCAAATCCGAAAGGTATGATCATGAGGGAATCCACGTTTTCGCGCACGGCCTTGGATATTCCGTTCTCTTCGTTTCCAAGTACGGCAAGCACCGGCATTCCTTTTTCAATGTATTTCAGCTCGCGGACGGATTTTTTTGCATCAAGCGCAGTGCCTATGCGGAGCATTTTTCCTTCCATTGCGGCAAGCAGCCTCGGGATAGATTTTATCGAATATATGTTGACGAATTCCATTCCGCCTTCTGCCACCCGGTATGAGCTTGTGGTAACGGAAGATTGGGCTTCATCAAGAGGAATCACTATGTTCTTTATGCCGAAAAATGCGGCTGACCTGACTATGGCACCGAGATTGTTCGCATTTCCGACCCTGTCAAGCAAAAGGGCGTCTTCATTGCGTTCCACCCATCCGGCGGCAATATCAGTCGTAAGCGGAAGGATTTCAGGAACGTCTATCATGGCAACCACGCCCTGATGATGAACGGAGCCGCACAGCTTTTCAAGTTCCTCAGGCTTTACGACATTGTACGGACGCTTTTCAGCAGCCATCTTTTTGCAAAGTCCTCCGAACAAAGATGCCCGTTCTTCACTGAAATACAGGCGGCGGATTCTCTGCCATCTAATCTTTTCAAGTGTCTTTACAGCGGCGAATCCACATACGGCAAGTTCGCCATTCAAAGTATTTTTCATTCCTATATTATAAAGCAGAAAACAGATAAAGGTCAAAGGGGGTATCATAAGGATGCATGCTGCATTTGAAACGTCCGGGGAGGTTCCAATTATCCGAAAAAAGATGTATAATGTGCGAATGGATTTCAGCATTTATTTAAACCGCATTGAAAAAGAGCTTGCACATGCACTGCCCTGCCGCCCGGATGAAAAATGGACGGAAGGATGCTTCGGCACGCTTTTTGAATCTTCGGATGAATCCCATATAATGCCTCTTTTGGAACCGACGCGTTCGCTCGTGGACTTGGGCGGTAAAAGATGGAGGCCGCTTCTTCTTGTCCTCTGCGCAAAAGCAATGTGCATCCGTGAAAAAAAGAGCCGGGATGACGCTGATTCCATACTGGAAAATGCATACCGCCTTACGCCGCTCGTTGAATTCGTCCATACTGCATCCCTTATTCATGACGACATAGAAGATAAATCGGAGACAAGGCGCGGAAAACAGGCCGCATACCTGACATACGGGCTTGACGTTTCGCTCAACGCGGCTTCATGGCTTTATTTCCAGGCTTCGTCATGCATTTCGGCGCTGGACGTAGAACCCGAGATGAAAAACAAGCTTTACGGGCTTTACACCATGGAAGTAAGAAGGCTTCACCTTGGTCAGGCAATGGACATAAAATGGCACAACGACAAATATTCATGTCCGGGCACCGGCGAATACCTTGCGATGGTTCGTTGCAAGACAGGCACGCTTTCATCTTTGGCGGCAAAGACAGGAACGCTTGTTTCCCATGCTGATCCGGATCTCATTGAAAAAGCAGGCAGCGCGGCATCAAAAATCGGAGCGGGATTCCAGATCATAGACGACGTGATCAACCTTACGACCGGAAATCCCGGAAAAAAACGCGGAGACGACATCGTTGAAGGAAAAAAATCGCTTCCTGTGCTTACGTTCCTGAACAGGGTCGGAAATCAGTCAAAAGAAGCCTCAAAGCTTACGGAATGTTTTGAAAAAGCCTCCTCAGAAGGGATTTCAAGTCCGGCGGTAGAAGAGGCAATCGGTCTTTTGGAAGGCTCAGGTGCGGTGGATTCTGCTGCAGAAGAGGGAAAATCCCTGATTCATGAAGCATGCGCAGATTTTGAATCTGTTTTCGGGGCGGAAAATTCCGTTACAATGGAAATCAAGGAATTGTTTACAGCTATGATTCCAAAAAAATATCTTAAGGAGGAAAGCCGTGCTTGAAAGCTACGAAAAACTGAACAACCAGGCCATAGAGCTTGCTTCCAAGGGAGAATTCACGGAAGCCATCGCATGTTTCAAAAGGGCGATATCAATTGAAAACCAAAATCCCCTGCTGTGGTTCAATCTGGGCATAACATACCGTGACGCAGGCAACATGCAGGCCGCATACACAGCACTTGAGACTTCGTTTTCGATGAATCCGTACAACGAAGAGCTTATAGAAACCCTTGCCGACGTGTGCTACCATACGAACAGGATCGACGAGGCTTTCGGATACTGCTTGCACGGACTGAACTACAACCCATGCAACAGCCATATATGGAACAACATGGGCGTGATTTATTTCAACCAAAAAGATTACGGTGCGGCAGAAGAGGCTTTCGAGCAGGCGTTGACGCTGAATCCGTATTATTATGACGCGCTCTACAACCTCAGGGACACATACAGCGAGCTTGACAATCCCCAGGGTGCATCCGAGTGCAATAAAAAAATGAAGGAACTTAGGAAAGTGATGGGCAACGCATGAAACTGACCGTCGTTTTCCAAGGGTAACAGTTATGACAGACAAGGCTTTCGTGCTTTCGGTTCAGGCAGGCTCCATAACGGTCATGCCTATGCAAAAGGATTCCTGCGCGGCATGCACTGCGGACTGTGCAAAGCGTACGGCATCATTTACGGTCAACAATCCCCGGAATCTGGACATAAAGCCCGGATGTACGGTAAAGCTTTCGGCATCAAGGAAAAATCAGGCGGTACAGGCGCTCGTTTCGCTTCTGCTTCCTATTTTGTCTGCCGTAGCAGGATATTTTTTGGCAGGTCCCGTGTGCGCTGCTTTCGGCTTCAATGCAGGAGACGGTGCAAAAGCGGCCGGCGTGCTGATCCTTTTTCTGGCGGCATCGCTTGCGGTGTTTTTTTTGACAAGGAAATTTCCCATTCCCGGAACCCCGGAAATTGCAGAAATACTTTAGGAGTTACATTTAATATGAGCAAATTTATTTTGGTTACAAGCGGAGTATGTTCCAGCTTAGGAAAAGGCGTTGCGGCAAGCACTATCGGAAGCCTTCTTGAATGCAGCGGGCTGAAAGTCACAATGCTCAAATGCGACCCCTACATTAACGTCGATGCTGGAAACATAAGTCCGTATCAGCACGGAGAAGTCTATGTAACGGAAGACGGTGCGGAAACTGATTTGGATCTCGGTAATTTCAGCCGATTCACCAGCATAAACGTCACGAACCAGAACTGCATTTCAATAGGCCGCGTATATGAAAACGTAATCAAAAACGAAAGGGCCGGAAGATACAACGGACGTACCGTACAAGTGATTCCTCACATAACCGATGAAATCAAGCGCTGCATACGCCACCTCGGAACGACGACCGGAGCTGACGTGGTGATCGTCGAAATAGGCGGTACAGTGGGTGACATAGAAGCAGTTCCGTATCTTGAAGCCGCAAGGCAGCTTATCCGCGAGCTGGGACACAGCAATGCAATCAGCGTGCACCTTACCTTGATTCCCGTAATAACCGGAGGCGAGCTGAAATCAAAGCCAACCCAGCACTCGGTCAAGCAGCTTCAGGAAGTCGGAATACAGCCGGACGTGTTGATCTGCCGCTGTTCAGGTGAAGTCGATGACGGAATCAAAAAGAAGATAGCGTCTTTCTGCAATGTTTCCCAAGGCGCGGTCTTCGTTTCCCCGGACATCAACAAGTCGGTCTATGAACTTCCGGTCAAATTCCATGATCAGGGGCTTGATTCAAAAATCCTCGAAAAGCTCGATTTGGGCAACAGGACTACCGACATCCGCCAGTGGACTGACTTTCTTTCCAAGCTCAACAATCCGGTCAACGAAGTTACGGTCGGAATGGTCGGAAAAAAGGACTACCTCGACAACTGCTACAAATCAGTGCATGAATCCCTTTTTCACGCCGCAGTCACTGCATGCAACGCAAACCTTACGATCAAAAAGATTGATGCTGAAACGCTTGAAAAAGGCTCGGATCCTGAAAAAGATTTCGCCGGAGTTGACGGAATCGTAATCCCGGGAAGCTACGGACAGCGCGGTTTTATGGGGCTTTTGAAAACAGTGCAGTATGCCCGCGAAAAAAAGATACCGTACCTTGGAATCGATCTCGGAATGCAGCTCATGGCGATTGAAACGGCACGTAACCTCTGCGAATGGGAAGATGCAGACACTACGGAATTCATGCAGAATTCTGAGCATCCTGTCATCTCTCTCCCGGAAGAACAGGCAAGCCCGAGCGAAAGCGTTATGAAACTGGGTGCATCCGAAGTGACAGTTGCAGAAGGAACCAAGCTTTATTCAGTATACAATAAATCTGCAATAGTGGAGCGCCACAGGTCAAAATACACGTTCGACAGACGCTACACCCAGGACATGAATGACAGGGGACTGATTTCATCCGCAAAATCAACCGGTGACGGACAGACCGAAGCATTCGAATGGCTGGAGCATCCATGGGGAATAGGCGTTCAGTTCCACCCGGAATTCGTAAGCCGCCCCGTGAATCCGCATCCGCTTTTCGTGTCTTTCATCCAGGCTGCGCTGAACCGGCATTCTCCGGAAGAAAAATAAGGTCTTTCTGCAAGGAAGCAAAATGATTTTCCGGCATCCGCACGCTTTCATACCGCTAGTCCTCCTGCTTTTGATCCTCCAGTCGTCATGTTCCCTGGAATATGATCAGGTCGTGCATTCTGAGGACAGGATTCCGGAACTTGTATTTACCAACGCACAGTTCACGCGCTATGAAAAATACAAAAGGAGCGTCCGTCTGCAGGCTGCACAATTGGAGCAGTACAAGGACACGTCGAATGCATACGCAAGCGATGTTTCTTTTTTCACGTGGGATTCGGACAAACTTGACACTGAAGGAAGCTGCCGTTACCTGAGCCTCAACGTAAAGGAAAAAATCTATTCCATGTTTTCGGAAATACTCATAACGAACTACAGCAACGATCTGAAAATAAAGGCGCAGAACCTCAAATGGAACGGAAACACCGAACAGCTCACTTCGGGCGTAGGCGAAACGGTCTACATAGATCACGAAGGATTGAGCATGGAGGGCGCAGGTTTTTCAGCCAGCGGAATTTCCAGGACATACGCATTCGATTATGACGTTCAGGGAGTTTATGACGATTCCCCTGAAACAGCCGAAGAAGAGGAGAAAGAGCAATGAAAAAAGCATTCCTTGCCGCCGTGCTTTCGATTTTTTCTGTCCTTGCGTTCTGTGAGAAAATCAGCTTCCATGCAGACAGGATGACCGGCTCAACGAAAAAAAACAGCTCCGACGTAACCACATTGAGCGGAAATGCGGCGGTATCCACGGACAACATGGAACTGCACGCAGATACAATCGAAATATCCGGGAAAAATTTCAGGTACATAAAGGCAAGCGGAAACATCTCCGGAAAAATAAAGGACAGCCAGATGGATTTCACATGCCAGAACATGACCTACGACCGTGAAAAAAAAGTCGCTATGCTCCAGAATTCGGTTCATCTCGTTGACAAAAAAAACAACGTCACCGCCGATGCAGAAATAATCGACTACTCGCAGCTCACGGACATTGCAGTGCTTCAGATAAACGTCGTCATGATCCAGAATTCCAACACATGTACCGCGGCATACGCAGTCTACAGAAAAAAAGAGCAGACGCTCACCATGTCAGGAAACCCGACCGTGCAGCAGGGGAACGACAAATTCCGCGCACAGGAAATACAGCTGAACCTAAAGACGAACGAAATCACGCTCGACGGAAGGGTACGCGGATCGGTAACCGCTGAATCAACTCCGGCAAAACAGACGGTAGTCCAGGAAAAACCGGCCGAAGAAAAATCCGGGCAGACAGAAGAAAGTCCAAATGCGGAAAAACCGGCTGAACAAGCTGCATCAGAAACAAAGGAAAAAGAAAATCAGGCAGGAAACCCACAATGAAAATAAAAGATTTGTTTTCCAAAAAGCCCGTTCAGGATTCAAGCACCGCAGAGGCACAGGTCGATGTTCAGAGGCACACGCTTCAAGTAAAAGACCTTCACAAATCGTTCGGAAGGAAAGAAGTCGTAAAGGGAATTGAGTTTTCCATGTCCACCGGTGAAGTTCTGGGGCTTCTCGGACCAAACGGCTCAGGAAAGACCACGACCTTTTATATGATAGTCGGATTCTATAAACCTACGAGCGGCGAAGTCTACATGGACGACAATCGGATTACGGGGCTTCCGATGTACAAGCGCGCACAGTTCGGGATTTCATATCTACCGCAGGAACCGTCCGTTTTCAGAAAGCTTACGGTCGAAGAAAACATATGGTCAATCCTTGAGACCAGAAGGGATTTGTCACGCCAGCAAAAACGTGAAAAACTTGAGGAGCTTATCGAAGAATTTTCCATAGGCAGGATCAGGAAGCAGTATGCATACACGCTTTCCGGTGGAGAACGCAGGCGCACTGAGATTGCACGCTCGCTTGCCATAGAGCCGAAATTTCTTCTACTTGACGAACCCTTTGCCGGAATCGACCCGATTGCAGTCGCTGACATAAAGGGAATAATCAAGCATTTAAGCAAAAGCGGAATAGGAGTGCTCATCACAGACCACAACGTTCGCGACACGCTTGAAACCACCGACCGCGCCATAATCATTTCCACGGGAGAGCTTATAACCCAAGGTTCAAAAGAAGAAATCCTCCAGTCACCGCAGGCACGCGAAATCTATCTCGGAAAAGATTTTTCAATGTAAGACCGCGCAAGCACGCAATATAAAATGTGCCGGACACACGGACAAAAAAATGCCGCCCTTGTCAAAAAAGGACGGCTTGAACACAAAAACTTAATTCAGATTAAGCCTGTGCTTCTGCTGCAGGAGCCTCTTTCTTTGCAGCCCTGGCAGCTATGCGAGCCTGATTCTTAGCATGAGCCTTGCAGAATTTGCAGACCTTAACTTTGTTACCTTCGACTTCCAGCTCATAGAGAGTCTTAATCTGGACAGCACCACAAACGGCACAAGTTCCACGTCCATGATTCGGTTCCTTGCGAATTCCAGTTCCACGATGTGATTTAGACATGGCTTACTCCTTATTAAGCACCAGCTTTTGCAGCCTTGGCTTTCTTGTTAGATTTGCTGTCGCTTGCGTCTTCGGCTTCCGGCAACTTGTAGTCAACCAATTCCAAAATGACGACATCAGCAGCATCACCCTGACGGTATCCCATCTTCAACACACGTGTATAACCGCCATTGCGATCCTTCATGCGGGGTCCAATTTCGGTGAACAGCTTGTTAAGAATCTTTTCATCAGCAATGAATTTTGCTGCAATTCTTCTGTTATGTACTGTATCTTCCTTTGCACGGGTAATTAGCTTTTCAGCAGCTTTACGCACTTCCAGAGCCTTTGCCTTTGTCGTAGTGACACGCTCATACCTAAAAAGAGATGTCACCATGTTGCGTGACATAGCACGACGATGGGCAGTGGTACGTGAAAGCGGATTAAATCCTGTCATGTGGTTCATTCGTTCTCATCCTTATTTTTCTGTAAGTCAATATTTTTCAAATGGCTGTAATCAGTCATTCCCAAAGACAAACCGCGCTCAGCAAGCTTTTCCTTGATTTCAGCAAGGCTCTTTGTTCCGAAGTTGCGTGTCTTCGTAATATCGTCTTCAGTCTTTTTGGTCAATTCACCAATTGTACGAATATTTGCATTCTTCAAGCAGTTTGAACTGCGGACTGAAAGCTCCAACTCCTCAACGCTCTGATTCAAGAGCTGTTTGATAGTATCGTCGCCTTCTTCCATGTCATCACCAGAAGAATACTCACTCTCATCAAAGTTCACAAAAATCGTGAAGTGTTCTTTCGCAATCTTTGCAGCCTCCGCAAGAGCATTTTCAGGAGAAATAGATCCGTCGGTTGAAATCTCAAGAATCAATTTCTCGTAATCATTACGCTCTCCAACTCTACATGGTTCGATTGACCATTTCACCTTCTGAATAGGAGTATAGATACAATCCATAAGCATTGTACCATAGATATCCTCATTCAAGGCTCCTTTGTTGTCTTCTGCAGAAACATAGCCCCTGCCCAAGTCAACTTCAATCTCGAACTCCAAGTGAGCGCCTTCCATCATGGTGAAGATATCAACACCTTTTGTATGGATCTTAAGCTCGCCGCTCTTTTCGAAATCATCACTTGTTATGGTGCTGTGATCTTCTGACCACTTGAATTCATAAAAGAACGTAGCCTGTTCAGCATCGCCTTCCAGACTCAAACGAAGCATTTTCAAACTATTCAAAATTTCCAAAGTATCTTCAGAAACATTCGGAATAGTATCAAATTCACTGGAAACGTTGTGAGGTGTTCCATCAGGTCCATAGGATGTAATTCTAACAGCAGACACTGCGTATCCCTGGATTGAAGAAAGCAACACCCTTCTAAGCGTATTTCCTACAGTTGTACCAAAACCATGCTCAAAAGGATAAGCTGTGAACTTTCCGTAGTTTGGGTCAGTTTCAAGGTGCTGAAATGAAATGCCCTTCGGTTTTTTAATACCTTTAAGCAAATTCTTACGAGCCATCTGAACTTCTTCCATCTGAACTCCTTATCTAAGAAAACGGTTTCCCCTATTTTCCTATATCCAATTTCGAATACTCACACACCAAGGCACAGGTTCAGCCCATGCCGCCCTTAAATCTGGATGGCAGAATCTGCCGCTCCAAATCAAATTACATACGACGCGTCTTGCGTGGACGACAGCCGTTATGTGGAATTGGCGTAATATCAGAAATTGATTTTACTTTAAGTCCAAGTGTTCCCAAAACACGAATCGCATTTTCGCGTCCCATTCCAGGACCCTTTACGAATACATGAACTTCACGCAATCCATAGCTGGCCGCTCTCTGCACGGCTGTTTCTGCAACTGACTGTGCGGCAAATGGCGTTGATTTTTTTGCACCACGGAATCCCAATCCACCGGAAGAAGCCCAGGCGATTGCATTTCCCCTAAGATCCGTAATAGTTACGATTGTATTATTGAAAGTTGCCTGAATGTAGACATTTCCTTCATAAACGCTTTTCTTTTCTTTTCTCTTTCTTTCAGCAGCCATCACTTACCTCCGTTAAGCCTTCTTCTTGTTGGCAACGGTCTTCTTCTTACCCTTGCGTGTACGAGAATTTGTGCGTGTGCGCTGTCCGCGTACAGGAAGTCCCTTGCGATGGCGCAGTCCACGATAGCTTCCGATATCAATGAGACGCTTGATGTTAAGACCGATTTCAGAGCGGAGTCTTCCTTCTGTCTTGTAGTTCTCATCGATTGTCTTGCGAATAAGAGAAAGTTCATCCTCAGAAAGATCATTAATCTTCCTGTTTGGATCCGTATTCGTCAATTCACAAATACGGTTTGCTGCTGAACGACCAATACCATAGATATATGTCAATGCGATATTGACATGCTTGTTTGGGAGGTCAACCCCCGCAATACGTGCCATCAGTTACTCCTCAACCCTGTCTCTGCTTATGCTTCGGATTCTCACAGATAATACGGATGATTCCGTTTCTCTTGATAACCTTACACTTATCGCAGATAGGTTTTACACTGGTTCGTACTTTCATAAAAGTCCCCCTAGGTTCTTGCGATTATACTGAATCATGGCAGTCCGAAGTAAAAAAACTCTACCATGGACTACAATTCAATATTCCGTTGCTATCAATACAGCGGTGAGATAATATAACACAAAAACCATGTCTTGTTCTAGTCTTTTTTTCGACTTTGACAAAAATTTAAAGGGTATCCTCAAAAAATTCCTCAGCGGAAAGCTTCAAGGATACAACCATCAGACAAAACCGGATCCCGAACCACCGGATCTGAGCAGAAACAAGCCCGCCCAAGGATGATTCAGGACCGCGATTTTTTTTACAGGCTTCTAGGCCTCAATCCCTTCTTTGTGAATCCATCGTGATGATGCATCTTAAGCAGGGCTTCAACCTGAGACATAGTATCAAGGATTACGCCTACGATAATCAGCAGTGCAGTACCGCCCATGAGCATTGAAATGTTCTGAGGGAACTTGAACACCAGCTGGATGATGTTCGGCAGAATCGCAATAACTGCAAGATACAGTGCGCCAGGAAGAATGAGGCGGTTCAAAACCTTCCTTAAATATTCTTCTGTTTTGTCGGTACGGATTCCGGGAATAGAACCGCCGTTTTCACGTATATTCTTTGCGATTTCCGTAGGGTTCAGTGTTACCTGAGTGTAGAAGTATGCGAAGAATATAATCAACAAAACTTCGATTACATTATAAAGCCAACCAAGTGGATTTAAAGCCTGTGTAACGGCTGTGAGCCATGGTGCTGCTCCAGAACGGCTTGCAAAACCATTTGCAACCTGCAACGGCAAAGTTAAAAATGCTGATGCAAAGATAATAGGGATAACTCCGGACGGGTTGATCTTGAACGGAATATAAGTGCTCTGACCACCGTACATCTTGCGTCCTACAACGCGCTTTGCATAATGCACAGGAATCTTGCGTTCTCCAGTCTGCTCGAAGACGATGAAGCCCATCAACACGACATAGAAAACCAACGCAATCAAAGCGAATACAACGTTAACCTGCCCGTTCTGTATACTTTTTATCAATTCATAAATAGCACTTGGCATACGCGCAACGATACCGGCAAGAATCAGCATGGAGATTCCGTTTCCGACTCCGTGAGCCGTAATCTGGTCTCCGATCCAAATCGTTATCATTGAACCTGCAGTCACAGTCAAGATTGCAATCACGTTAAATTTCCAGCCGCTGAGAACCAAGACACCAGGAACAGTCTGACTGATAGAATCAGCATAGACCGTGATGACGTAAGACTGGATCAGACAGACAAAAATCGTACCGATTCTTGTCCATGCCTGAACTTTCTGCTGTCCGCCTTCTTCCTGGGCAATCCTCTTCAGCGACGGGAAAATAACCAATGCAAGCTGCAATATAATCTGTGTTGAGATGTAAGGCATTACGCCCAACATGAACACAGAAAATTTTTCAAATGCACCACCTGCAAAAAAATCCATGTAGCTGGCAAACGCGCTTTCGGCACCGTTTCCTAAGTTTTCAAAATACTGCGCCAACAAAGTTGCATTGATTCCCGGGATTGTGAGAACAGATCCCAGACGGAACACGGCAAGAATGAACAACGTAAAGAACACCTTTGAGCGGAGTTCCCTTACTTTGAACATGTTAACTACTGCATTGTTTGCCATTAAACTACTCCAACGTTTTATTTTTCGGCTTTTTTCTCTGAAGCGACTGTGATTACTCCGCCAGCAGCCTCAATCTTTGACTTTGCAGACTTTGACACTTTGTCAACGTTGATCGTCAACTTCTTTGTGATGTCACCATCTCCAAGGATCTTTATCAAAGTGCCGGACTTTGTAAGAAGTCCCTTTGCCTTCAAGGAAGCTGCATCAACAGTCTCACCGTCGGCATACTTAACTTCAAGCTGATCAAGATTGAAGATTGAGTATTCCTTCTTGAAAAGAGCGTTGCTGAATCCCCTGCGGGCAATGCGGCGGTACAAAGGCATCTGTCCACCTTCGAATCCCACGTAAGGAACTGCCTTACCTGAGCGGGACTGCTGTCCTTTGTTACCCTTTCCAGCCGTTGTTCCCAGTCCAGATGAAGAACCGCGTCCAACTCTCTTCGGCTTCTTATTGGCACCACGTGGTGCGTGTAAATCAAATTCTGCCATTAGTCAATCTCCTCACACTTTACCAGGTGGGCCACAGCAGCGACCATACCACGGACTGAAGGATTGTCTTCATGCTCAACGACAGAATTAATCCTTTTAAGTCCCAAGCTGCGAACAGTAGCGACTTTTGCCGGCTTCTGTCCGATGGTGCTTTTTACCAATTCGATACGTAACTTCTTTGCCATAATTAACCCCACAAATCTTTGAGAGTCTTTCCACGGCCCTGAGCTACAGCACGAGCATCCATCAAACCAGACACTGCATCAAATGTAGCACGAACAACGTTAACGGATGTTCTTGAACCCTGTGACTTAGAAATAACATCAGTGATTCCTGCAGCATCCAAAACAGCGCGGACCGGACCACCGGCGATAATTCCGGTACCAGGACATGCTGGCTTCAGCAAAACTGCAGAGCTCTTATACTTACCGATAACTTCATGCGGAATAGTTCCGTTCTTAATCGGCAATGTCGTAAGATTTGACTTTGCCTTGTCGATGCTCTTTCTGATTGCTTCAGAAACATCGTTGGCCTTTCCAAATCCAAATCCGATTCTTCCTTTCTGATCTCCGACAACTGTCAAAGCAGAGAAGGACATTCTGCGTCCACCCTTTACAGTCTTGGAAGTACGTCTAAGTTTTACCAACTTTTCAACGAACTCGTCCTGAGGCTTTCTATCAGAACGATTCTGGCGATCTTTTTCCATAACCACTCCTAGAATTCGATCCCGGCTTTACGGGTAGCATCTGCAAGG
>JAFOTA010000245.1 GCA_017421145.1 Treponema sp. | reverse complement strand
GGTAATTCACATGAAGAAAAGAAAATGAATGCGGTGAATATTGACGGAATGAAGCAGATTTTATGCGGTATGCGGTATGCGGTATGCGGTATGCGGTATGCGAGTGTATAATATCTTTTATGCGTGTCAATAGGTTCATGCATTTTTTTCTGATTTTTTTCATTCTACACCTCCGCTTGCTCTATGATACCAGTAAAATCAGGATTTGTTCAAGATTTGAACTTTACCACTAGAATTTTTTTTAATCATAATATATAGTTTTTCTAGTTGTTTCCGTTCCTTTTCGGGCGGGGCTAAAAAAATGTATGGAGAATCTATATGACTAGAGTAGAATTAGTAGACGCTATTGCTGAATCAACCGGTATGACAAAAAAAGACAGCGATACAGCTGTTAAGGCTTTTATTGAAGCCGTAACTTCTGCATTGGTAAAGGGTGACAAAGTGCAGTTGGTTGGTTTCGGAACATTCTCTGTCGGTGAGAGAAAAGAACGCAAGGGTCTTAATCCTAAGACAAGGGAAGAAATTACTATCCCGGCATCAAAGGCTCCTAAATTCAGTGCTGGAAAAGCCCTTAAAGATGCCGTCAACAAAAAATAAGCGGTGTTATAATCGATAACTAACAAAGGGTTGCCCGACAATCAGTTGGACAACCCTTTTTGTTTACATGTTTTCTGTCGAACAGTGCCCTGCTTTGCCGGAAGCCGCCGAAAGATTGTTCTTCAGCATTTCTTCCATCGTGTGCCATCCAAGTACTGCGCATTTTACACGTGCAGGCATGAAGCTTATGTTTTTGAGCGAGGCAGCCTCGTCAAGCTCTTCAAGTTCAGAATCATCTGTGACGGTGCCTTTTATCATGCCCATGAAAAGGGACGCAAGGCGCAGTGCCTCATCCTTGGTCTTTCCTATTATGTCATCAAGCATCATGTCCACGGATGCCTGGCTTATCGCACATCCAGAGCCGTTGAAGCTTCCTTCCGTAATCACTCCGTTTTCATCGATTTTCAGCTGAAGGTAAATGTTGTCGCCGCAACTTGGGTTCACTCCCTGAAGCGTGTATGTCGCTCCTTCGGTTATGCCCTTGTGCACGGGGTTCAGGTTGTGCTCGTTCAAGATTTCGGCATACAGTTCCTTTATTTCCATAATGATTTCTCCTAAGCTTCCCTAATCTTTCAGCCCCATCCAGGCGCGGACTTTTGAAAGCTTTTCTGCGAAACGCTCAACTTCTTCTTCCGTGTTGTAGAAATAAAGGCTTGCCCTTGCAGTGCTTCCTACCCCAAGTTTTTCCATGAGTGGCTGAGCACAGTGGTGTCCTGCCCTTATAGCTATGTTTTCGGTGTCCAGCATGGTCGCTATGTCATGCGGATGCACGCCGTCAATCACGAACGTGACGATACCGCAGTGCTTCAAAGGATCTTTGTTCCCGATTATGTGCAGATGGGGGATTTCCTTCATCTTTTCCATGAGGAGCGTACAAAGCCTGTTGTCGTTTTCCTCGATGTTTTCAAGACCGATTCCCTGTATGTATTTTATTGCGGCTGCAAGTCCTGCTGCTCCCGCTGCATTTACAGTTCCTGCCTCAAACTTGTGAGGAACCTCTGCAAACGTCGCGCTTTCCCTGGTCACGTACTCTATCATCTCACCGCCGAGAAGGAACGGAGGCATTGAGTTCAAAAGGCTGATTTTACCGTATAACGCACCTATTCCCATTGGTCCGCAGAGCTTGTGTCCTGAGAATGCGAAGAAATCAACGTCAAGGTCCTTTACGTCAACTTTTATGTGCGGCGTGCTCTGAGCACCGTCAAGCACCACTACGGCTCCTTTTCCATCGTTTCCGACTGAATGCGCATACCGAGCGATCTCTTTTACAGGATTCGTTATTCCAAGGACGTTGCTAACATGCGTTATGGAGACGATTTTTGTCCTGCTTCCGATTTTTGATTTCCACTCTTCCTCAGTGATTATGCCCTCGTCATCGGCTTCAAGAAAAACAAGCTTCGCGCCCTTTGTCCTTGCGACCATCTGCCACGGGAGTATGTTCGAATGGTGTTCCATGCTGGAAATCACTATCTCGTCACCGTCTTCCACATTTGAAAGTCCGTATGTGTATGCGACAAGATTGAGGCTTTCAGATGCATTTCTAGTGAAGATTATCTCGTTGTATTCAGCATTCAGGAAATCTGCCGTGGTTTTCCTTGATTCCTCATATACATCGGTTGCCTTTACGGAAAGCTTGTACAGTCCCCGGAGCGGATTTGCGTTCGCCGACTTGTAAAACCCTGCTACTGCATCAAGGACGCAAGAAGGTCTTTGTGTCGTGGCCGCGTTGTCAAAATAAATCAGCTTTCTGTTCTCTTCCGATGACAGAAGTGGAAAATCCTTTCTTATCTTATCCGTTTCAATCATAATGCATCCTTCAAAAAGTCTTCTATTTTTTCTTTTGTGCTTTCATCATCTATGCAGCGTGACACTGCGTTTATGCGGCTTTTAATCATCATGGTGCGGGCGGTTTCCTTGTCGATTCCGCGTGTGCCAAGGTATAAAAGCTCGTTTTCATCAAGTTTTCCGACGGTTGAGCCGTGTCTTCCGTCAACGCTTTCCTCTCCGCAGAGGATTACCGGCATGGATTTGTTAACTGTCTCCGGGTTAAGGAGAAGAACGTTTTCCTGTTCGTCACCTGATGCGTCCGTACAGCCTGTTATGAAATCTATCGTTCCCCTCCAGGCTTTTTTTGATTTTCCGTCCATGACTCCGTTTGCGGTTGCGGCGCTTTTTGTTTCCTTTCCCTCATGCCTTGCGACATAGTTTATGTCTATGTTCTGGTTTTCTTTTGAAAGATATCCGTTTTTTACTGAAGATTCCGCCTGATATCCTTCCAGAACGATGTAGGAGCCTGTCACGGTGTTTTTTGCGCCCAAGTCAACCTGGATAAGGGAGAACGATGAATTTTCCTTTTGTACGGCTCCTATTCCGTTGTAGCAGCTCATGTTCTTTCCAAGCAGATTGACGGTAGAAATGCTGAGCTTTGCACCCGGAGCGCACAATGCCCTGATCCTGTGTCCGAACGTGCCTTCTCCGCTTCCTGATCCTATGTATTCAAAAACAAACGATGATGCTGAACCTTCACCTGCGACTATCACTGTCTCCGCCGCCTGATTTTTCATGCTGTCTGCATTGAACGTGATGCGCGCGGTTTTTTCTGCATGAGATCCCTTTTTTATGCTTATTAGGTTTGCCTGAATTCCGTTTTCCCTTGCAGTCCGCTCGATTTCCTCATCGAAATCTTCTCCCATCTGAGTGCGGATTTTTTCATCAAGCAGATTTTGGTCAAGCGGCACCCTGGTTATTTCAACGTTCTCCGGCAGATTGGATGCGGTGAAAGACGCTTCACTGTCTATGTTTCCCTCAAAATGACCGTGGTTTATATGAAGATGATGCCATGTCAATGAAGGAAATGCGTTTACGTCAGCAGAGATACGGTTTTTGTCTGAAATTGTATTTTCCATCACATAGTCCCCTTCATTTCCAGCTTTATGAGATTGTTCATTTCAACGGCATATTCAAGAGGCAGCTCTTTTCTTACAGGATTTGCGAATCCCGACACTATGAGAGACCTCGCTTCATCTTCAGGGAGTCCGCGGCTCATAAGGTAGAAGATTGCCTTGTTTGAAATGCGTCCGATTTTCGCTTCATGTCCTACGTCGCAGTCATCTGTCATTATGTTCATTGCCGGGATTGTGTCCGAGCGGCTTTCTGAATCGAGCATGAGAGAATCGCAGTTTACGGAGACTTTCGAATGTTTTGCGGATGGGTTTACGACTATGGAGCTTCTGTATGTGTTCCTTCCGCCTGATTTCGATATTGATTTCGAGCTTATGACGCTTGACGTATATTTTCCGATGTGGATCATCTTTGCGCCTGTGTCGAGATCCTGGCCTTTTCCGCTGAACGTGATTCCGGTGAATTCACAGAGCGAATGGTCGCCCTTTAGGATTGTCGTCGGATAGAGGTAGGATATGTGGCTTCCAAAAGATCCGCTGACCCACTCCATCTTTCCGTTTTCTTCGACCAGGGCACGCTTTGAGTTCAGGTTGTACATATTTTTTGACCAGTTTTCTATGGTGCTGTACCTGAGATGAGCGTTCTTCTTTACTATAAGCTCAACGCATCCTGCATGGAGGTTTGCCACGTTGTATTTAGGAGCCGAGCATCCTTCGATAAAATGCACGTCCGCACCTTCATCTACGACGATGAGCGTGTGCTCGAACTGTCCTGCACCTGCGGCATTAAGCCTGAAATAAGACTGGAGCGGAACAGAGACCTTGACTCCCTTCGGAACGTAGACAAAGCTTCCTCCGCTCCAAACAGCACCGTGCAATGCCGCAAATTTGTGATCGGTCGGCGGAATTACGGTCATAAAATATTTTTCGACCATATCGGCATATTCACCATGAAGAGCGCTTTCCATGTCCGTGTAGATTACGCCCTGCTTTGCAACCTCGTCCTTTACGTTGTGGTACACCACTTCGCTGTCGTACTGTGCGCCTACACCTGCAAGGCTTTTTCTTTCAGCCTCAGGGATTCCGAGTTTTTCAAAAGTGTCCTTTATGTCCTGAGGAACGTCTTCCCATCTGGCAGCCATTTCCGTTTTAGGCTTTACATAGTGGACAATGTTCTGAACGTCCAGGTCATGGATGTCCGGGCCCCAGTCAGGCTCCTTCATTTTGTTGAATATATCGAGCGACTTGAACCGGAGATTTCTCACCCATTCAGGATCGTTTTTTTCCTCGCTTATTCTCTGGACCACCTCTTTGTCAAGGCCTTTGCGCACTTTGTAGAAATCTGTGTCGTTCTCATCGTAACGGAAATCATAGAAGGAGGTGTCAACGTCATTTATTATGCTTTTACTTTCTGACATCAGCCCTGCCTCCGATTTCTGCCGTCTTTACGCTTTCCATGGCTGCTTTTGCGGCTGCAAGCAATGCGGCTTTTCTTTCTTCCGCCTTGATTTCTTCAGGAATGAACGGATCGAATCCCTTTGCGTTCACTTCATCAACGAGGGAACCGTCACCTTCTTTTACGATCCTTCCCTTTACCATGATGTGCGTTTTGTCCACGTGCAGGCTTTCAAGGATTTTGGTCGAATGAGTTATGATTAGAAGCGCGCCGTTGTTGGTCTTTCTGAATTCTTCAACGCCTTTGCTGACCGTGCGGACTGCATCTATGTCAAGACCTGAGTCAGTTTCGTCAAGGATTGCGAATTTCGGCTTGAGCATCAGAAGCTGGAGGATTTCGGACTTTTTCTTTTCACCGCCGGAAAAACCGACGTTCAGATCCCTTGTTGCGTATGATTTGTTCATGTTGAGGAGTTCCATGGCCTTTTCAAGCTCTTTTTGAAATGCCATGAGCTTGACCCTTGTGCCGGTCACCTGCTGTACGCTTGTCCTGATGAACGATTCTAGCGAAATTCCCGGAACTTCAAGCGGATCCTGGAAAGAAAGGAACATTCCTGCTTTTGCCCTTTTGTCCGTGTCGTCTCCGGTAATGTCCTTTCCGTCAAAGAAAATCTGGCCGCCGGTCACCGTGTATTCGGGATTTGCCATGAGTACGTTGCCCAAAGTTGATTTTCCAGCTCCGTTCGGTCCCATGAGCACGTGGGTTTCCCCGGCTTTTATGTTCAGGGTTATTGAATGAAGAAGTTGTTTCTCATCAACGCAGGCACTGATATTTTTGATTTCAAGCAGATTTTCTGCCATATAAACGCTCCTGTTGCATCATCCGGATGAATCCTTCTGCTATGGCCTGTTTCATGCTGTAAAGGTGGTGGGAATGGAATTGTCCATTTTCATCTTTGTATCCGAACATTTCAAGTGTCTTGTTTTTAGGTGTAGCAGTGAATGCAAAGAATGATATGTTGCTTGTATTCCTTACTTTTTCAAGCTCTCTGATGATTGCTTCATCTATATCATCTTCAGCTTCATCAAGTGCAAAATCATCAACATCAGCACCACTTAATCCCTTCTTAAGGTTCTTGGCATGAGAACCTGACTGTGATGAGTGAGCTTCATCAATGATTACAGCATAG
>JAFOTA010000036.1 GCA_017421145.1 Treponema sp. | reverse complement strand
TACTCAATTCATGAAGATTTTCCATGCGGTTTTGTTTTCGCTGATTCTGCAACTCCCCCTGACTGCAGTTACCGCAGAGCGCAGGCTTATGTATCCCGGATTATGTTCAGATCAGTCAGAGAACAAAAAGATTGACGCGGCGGTTGAAAGCTATCTTTTATCACTTCCCCCGGAGCAAAGGATTTCGCAGATTTTTTTGGTTAACATTCCCGGAAACATAAGGTACAGGCCGATTGAGAATTCAGAAAAAATAGACAAGTACACAGGATCTTCCGAAGCGCCTCTTGTTCCTGGCGGAGCCATTTTGTTCGGATACAACATATCAGGCAGTGCGGAGGATACGATGGATTTTCTTTCATCCGTGGCTTCTTACTGCGATGAGAAAAAAATATGCAGGCCGTACATTGCGGTGGATCAGGAAGGCGGATACGTCGCAAGATTAAGGAACGTCACAAGCAGGCTTCCTTCAAGCGAGCAGACAGCAAAAAAACTAAGTCCGGAGCAAGCATACGAAATGTATTCATATCAGGCAAGGCAGATGCATGCGTTGGGATTCGACATGAACCTTGCACCGGTCAGCGAAATAGAGGATGAAGGAAACAAAGATTTTCTTGACACACGCTCATACGGAAACAGTCCAAGCGCAATATCATACAGCATAGCGGCGGTAAGTGCATATCAGTCGAACGGCATAGCGGCAGTTCTCAAGCATTTTCCGGGAAACACGAACACAGATCCGCACACCGGTCTTCCCGAAATGAATTTTTCAGAGACGGAGCTTGTAAAAAAAATAATGGAGCCGTTTTTTTTCATACTCGCATCAAAACCGGACGCAGTTCTCATGTCGCATGCAAGGACAAGCATCGTAGATCCTTCAAGCCCCGCAAGCCTGAGCAGATCATGGGTCACTGAAAAACTAAAGGAAGATCTTTCATACGGCGGACTGATTCTAAGCGATGACATTTTCATGGGCGCACTCTCAAAAAACGGATTTCCGTCAAACATTGCGGCGGTAAAGGCAATAGAAGCCGGAGTGCACGTGATTATGCTGAGCGAAAAGAATTTCAGTTCGGTTGCGCTAGATCTTCTTGAGCATGCACAGGACAACCCGGAATTTTCGGAAAAGCTTTTTGAGGCTGAAAAAAAAGTCATCGCATTTAAAATCAGATGCGGAATCCTAACGCTTGGAAAAAACACGGATGGAAGCTACACTGTAAAAGCCGCATCGGATTTTGAGCAGCGCGGTTCACGTGAAGAAAGAATAGATAAGTTCAGAAAAAATTATGCTGCGGGTCAGGAATACTATGACAAGTACTGCCGCTGAAATCAGGATGGAAAAATGAAACAGGATAAAAGCAGGGAAAAACAAATGCTGCGCGGAGAAACGGGTTTTGAGAACTACTACTCTTCCCTTTTTCCCGGACGCTGGGCTGAGCTTAAGAAATCTCTTATGGAAGACACCAAACATGCCGCAGTGACTTTTCCGGGATGCACCACATATTTTCTTGATCCTGCAAGCGTGTGCGCGTCTCTCTGCCTTCCAGTCTCAAATGCCGGGCATGTGCTTGATCTTTGTGCGGCTCCAGGAGGAAAGACACTTGTGATCAGCGCGAATCTTTCTTCTGATGCTGACATGAAATCAAACGAAAGATCACCGGATAGAAAAAAAAGGCTTGCAAAAGTTATAGAAGATTCACTCCCTGAAAGCATATCATCAAGGATAAGCGTCTCATGTTCGGACGGAGCAACCATGTGCCGCAATGAAAATCAAAAATACGGAAGCATACTTTTGGACGCACCCTGCTCAAGCGAAAGACATGTGATGAAAGATCCCAAATATCTTTCGCAATGGTCTCCGGCACGGCTTAAGAACCTTGCAACCGAACAATGGGCTTTGGCATCTTCTGCATGGAGGATGCTTGAAAACGGAGGCTTCCTTCTTTATGCCACATGCGCACTTTCACCTAAAGAAAACGATGAGATAATCCTGCGGCTCACGAAAAAATTCGAAGGCGCGCTGATTCAGGACATGGACGTTCTTGAAAAAACATTTTCCGAAAACCTATCTTCTGCCCTTTCAAAAAACATAGAGATAAAATCCCTTTCCGAAAAAAGCATCGAAGAAATATTCAGGTGCGCGGAACCAACCGGATGCGGAATGCACGTTCTTCCTGACACATCCGGCGGATACGGTCCGTTGTATTTTTCGCTCATAAAAAAGCAGTGATAAAAGAAGGATTTAACTGCTTTTCTAAAATCCGAAGCCTTTTAAGAATCCTCCGGTGAGTGCGTTTATTGCATCGGAGGCTGCGTTTCCTTCTTTCCTTTCACCATCTTCATCATCATCGGTGCCTTCTTTTTTCTTTATGCCAAGCCCGTTGGTAATCGTCGATGTGATGGTATCCGTTACGGTCTTTTTCACTTCGTTCGTTTTTTCTTCGATGATTGCCGTCGCCTGATCTTTGACTTCGTTCACTTTTTCAGTGACCTTAGCAGTGACCTCTTCTTTTATCTGAGTGACCTTTCCGCTTATCATGTCCTGAATGTCGGATTTTTTCTGCATGAGGATTTTCTGAACGTCGGAAAGCTTCATGTTCTGAAGGTCTATGTCGCCTTCTATACCGAAGAACGCCTTTGCTTTCAGGAGCACTTCATTTTCAGAACTGTTGAGGAATTCCTCAAGCTTTTTAAGAGCCATGGCCTTGGCATCTTTTCCGAGTTCCATGACCACGTTTTTGAGTGCGTTTGAAAACTGCTCGCCGAAATTTCCGTCAAGCTTCAGATAAAGCCCGGTGTCCTTTTGATATCCGACATCAAAACCGAACATAAGCCTGTCGATCGAAGAAAGTCCGATATTGTAATATTTCGTGACAAGCTCGTTTTCAAATCCGTCGCTCGTAAGAACAACCGGATTAAGATCCATTGATCCCTGTGCGCTGAATCCGGTCGGGTCGGCAGTTCCGCTCAACGAAATCAATGCCGTTCCGTCGATTGAAGGCACTCCGCACTTGGTCGCTATGCCGGTTCCGTTTATGTTCATCTTGTAGCCTTCACCAGTGTATGAAACCTTGACCAGAGGCTCTTTGCTCGCTGCACGTGTATCAAGCGTAAATTTTCCTGTATGCGTGATTCCGCTTATGTGGAGCGTAAGGCTTGCAGTGGTCGGTATGTTGCGCACGTTCTGGTTGTTCGTTATTTCCCTTGCGTTGCATGAAAAACCGGTTCCGGAAATCAGTATGTTCTTTATGAGGAAACTCGGATATGCAGGCGTAAAGTAAAAATCGGTTCCAGGTGCGCGCCTTGATTCTTTTTTCGGTTTCTTTTCTTTCGGAGCGTCAGATTTCATTGACCTTGCCATTGAAAGACCTTCCATGACATAAGGGTAAAGATTTCCAAGCATGTTGTAGAGGACTGTGTTGAGCGCACTGTTCATAAGCCCCTTCAAATCTGCAAGAGTGCCGGTGATTGTCGTGAGCCTGTCCACCACATAATCATAATCATGCTTTACGGTTTTTGAAACGTTGTCAGCCATGTCAGTGACTTTGATTACGTCAGTCTTCATGTCGTTGACGGCTCCCTGCATAGTCTTTGCAAGTGACTGTCCCTGCTCGATCGCCGCCGTTATCTTTTCAAGTGCATCCCTGAGCTTTGCAATGTCGTCAGGATTCCGTATGTCGAACGAAGAAAGGTTTATCGTCTGCAGATTCTGCACCGATGCCGTGAACGTCTTTATTTCCTTTTCGTATTCAGCCGGCTTGTCCTTCCACTTGTCATACAAAAGCGTCATGTCTTCCATTGTCTTCTGCACGACTTCAGGAGTGTTTATGTTGCTCTTTACGTTTTCGATTATGCTTTCGACGTCACTTCCGCCGAGCAGATCATAGGCCTGGTTTTTGAGCGCGTTGATTGAATTCGTGAGCCTGCGCTGAAGCTCCTGTGAAAATGCAGAACCGGTCGGGGCATTGTCTGAAAGTGCGCAGCTTGTCTTTCTGTCGGTATTCCACGCAATACCGGATGCCTCAAGATTTTCGCACACGAATCTTTTTTTCAAAAGCTGGACCAAATCAAAATCAAGCTGGATGCGGTTCACCTCAAAAAGATTTTTCATCACGGAATTTTTGTTTCCGACTTTCAATCCGCCGATCGTTATGGATGCATCGAGAATTTTTACGCTCACATAATCGATGTCGGTTTTCGCCTGGAAAAATGCCTGGAACGTCGCAACGATAAAATCCCTGACAATCCGGTTTTTGTTTGCAATGACCCATGAAACCGCAAATATCATGAGGGTCAGAAGCACGGCAAGGGGAATCAGCCTGATCCTGAATTTGCTCTGGCTCTTAATCGACTTTGCAAACGATTTGTAGCGCCTGATTTCTTTTTTTGAGAACATAGCGTCCTTGGGGATTGCAAGCCTTGGTGTTTTTCCGCCGTCGCCGGAAGGTTCAAAGAGGGCTTCCACTTCCTTTCTGTCATCCGGGATGTAGATTTTTTTAAGTATCCTGCGCTTAAGGCTCTGGGGCGTGTATGTCCTTTTGAAGATTGCGGGAAGATTTTTGTAAGGCATGTTCCTCACTACTTTTTCTTCCCTTTCTTGTTCCATGATTTTGACAGCTTCTTTTATTGCCTCACGGGAGCTCAAATCATATTTTGCGGCGATACGGAGCTTTCCGTCATCCGGTTCAGGGTCAGGGATTTCTTCTGCCGTAACAATTTCATTTTCATTTTCTGATCCGGCTATCACGATCGGCTCTGAAGCAGGCTCTTCATTTTCCGAAAGCTCTGCCACAGTTTCTTCTGATTCCGCAATTTCTGTCTGTTCAGCAACACCGATTGCTTCACTTTCTGCAATTTCTGATTCTGCAATCTCGGTCTGTTCAGCAACACCGATTGTTTCAGTTTCCGCATTTTCTGATTCTGCAATCTCCGTCTGTTCATCAACACTGCTTGATTCAATTTTCGCATTTTCAGATTCTGCAATTTCAGTCTGATCAGCAACACCGATTGTTTCACTTCCAGCATTTTCAGATTCTGCAATTTCAGTCTGTTAGTCTTATCATCAAGAGACATAGGAATTATG